>NZ_VDHB01000054.1:0-66029 GCF_006227735.1 Testudinibacter sp. 'clade 2' | reverse complement strand
GACATATATTAAATAAATTTTATTTATATATTTTAAAAAACAAAATCTAACTCCAGAAAATAGAAATCTCTATTCTCCATTCTTCTACTATCTTTTTAATTTAAAGTAATCTATGATTTAGTTTAATTTTCATTAAGTTAGCCAATACCCCGCTCTGTTTGCTGTGATTTCAGCGGAGCATATCAATAAAATAATAGAAAAAGAAATACTGATTTTTTAGATATGTATCAATTTTTTTTATAGAAATTTGATATACCATAGGTTCAGTTATGTAAACTGACACAGGAAAGGGTATGGATATTCGCCAACTACGTTATTTTATTGCTATTGTGGATAATAATTTTAATTTGAGTCGCACCTCACAGCATTTATATATTTCACAACCGGCGCTCAGCATGATGATTAATGAGTTTGAAAAACGTGAAAATATACAGTTGTTTAAACGAACACAAGGAAAAATAGTGGGCTTAACTTATGTGGGCGAGAATTATTATCGTGACGCAAAAGAAATTATCGAAAAATATAATGAGATGAACCAAAATCTGCATAAAATCACTAATCAAATCACCGGAAATATTACCATCGGCATTCCGCCATTGGTTTTATCGGTGGTGTTTTCTGAAATTATGCCATATCTTATTTTGGAAAATCCGACAATTAATTTCAGCATTAAAGAACAGGGAGCATATGTATTAAAAAAAGAATTGCTGTTAGAAAATATTGATCTGGCGGTATTGCTTTATCCAGAAGGGATATCTAAGAATATCATTGATTCTTTTGAGATTTCACATTCAGAACTCTCGGTGTTTTTCTCTCCGGAACACCATTTGGCACAAAAAGAGATGTTGACTTGGCAGGATTTACACAATGAAAAGATGGCGATATTTGATAAAACATTTATGATTTATCATCAATTAAGCGAGCACTTCAAGCGATATAATATTTACCCGAATATTATCTTGGAATCGAGCTCTTGGGATTTTTTATTAAATTCGACTAAAATTAATAAAGCATTATTAACTATTTTACCTTTTCCGATTTCTGAACTTTATCCTGCTGCTGATTATGTTTGCCGAAAAATTAAAGATCCGGTACCTTGGCGAGTGACATTATGTCGGTTACGTAAAAATAATTATAGCAATATTGAAAATTATATTTTAGATTCACTGCTTAAAGCATTTAAATCATAAAAAATAATACCGCACTTTATTCAATATAAAGTGCGGTATTATTAAGTGAAAAGCTTAGATTAAGCTACGCGAGATTGAACACACTGAGTACCGTCATCTTCCATTTGTTTGAACGTGCCGACCACTTCATGGATTTTTTCGCCGTCTTTAAACATCACAAAGCCACCGTGTTCCATTTTGACCCACGCTTCATTTTTGGTCAGTGGAAAAGTGGAGATGATATTCACTCGGTCATTTGGTTTAGCGAAGTCGTTGAAGTCGATCACACCGTCGTCATCAATGCGGAACGCTTTGCCGAACGGGGCTTTGCGCATCACATAATGCAAATGAGTGGAACAGTGCGCCAGCATGATTTGCCCGTTGGAGAGGATGAAATTGAATGTGCCTAGCTTGCTCAATTCGGCAGCGATTTCATAAACTGCGTCAAAAATCTCTTGGTCACTTGGTTTTTTGTGATACCGCACTTTGAGTTTTTCGACCATATAACAAAATGCAGCTTCGGAATCGGTGCTGCCAATCGGCTGCGCACGGCTTTCGGACAGATCCGGTATGGTTTTCAAGTTGCCGTTATGCGCAAACACCCAGTTTTCGCCCCAAATCTCACGCATAAACGGATGGGTATTTTCCAGGTTGACCACCCCTTGAGTCGCTTTGCGGATATGAGCGATCACATTTAGTGATTTGATGTGATATTGTTTGACGCAATCAGCGATCGGTGATGAGCTGCATGGCTTGTCGTCGCGAAAAACCCGCACGCCTTTCCCTTCAAAAAACGCAATACCAAAGCCGTCGGAGTGGTGGTCGGTGATCCCTGCGCGGCGGCGAAAACCTTCAAATGAAAACACAATATCGGTAGGGCTGTTACAATTCATGCCCAAAAGTTGACACATAAAATGCGATCCTGCAAAGCTCAAAAACGCTTTCGTTAAAGAAACGAAAAGATAAGTGGAATGGTGCAGAATTATACGCTTTTTTTATCAATAGAAAATAGGGGGTTATTCTTTTTTAGCAGTTTTTTTACGCTTTTCAGATCGCCTGTGTCGAATTGAGTGACCGCACTTTTGATTTAGCAGCCAGTATTTTTCATGACTAAGTTTGCAGGGAAAAGTGTGGCTTGATTAGCGAGGGTAACTGTTTGATAAATAATTGTTACTATATCAAAATACATAATTCTGAATACGATACACAATAAAAAAACCGAGAAAATTTTCATCTCCTCAGTTTTTATGGGTTAAAAGTGCGGTCTAACTTTTCGGTTAATACACACCTTGCGCCAGCATGGCATCTGCCACTTTAACGAAGCCGGCGACGTTGGCGCCGACTACATAGTTGATATTGGCTTCGCCTTCAGTCGTACCGTATTTTTTACAATTGGCGTGGATATCCAACATGATACGTTTCAGTTGGGCGTCTACTTCCTCACGGGTCCAATATAAGCGCTGTGAACTTTGCGTCATTTCCAAGCCGGAGGTGGCGACACCACCGGCGTTGGCGGCTTTGCCCGGTCCGA
Organism: Testudinibacter sp. 'clade 2'; assembly: GCF_006227735.1. Lineage (NCBI taxonomy): Bacteria > Pseudomonadati > Pseudomonadota > Gammaproteobacteria > Pasteurellales > Pasteurellaceae > Testudinibacter > Testudinibacter sp. 'clade 2'. The sequence goes on along the minus strand of NZ_VDHB01000054.1, from coordinate 63,329 downwards.
ACAGTACGCCAGCTTCCAATAAGCGATCAGTTGCTTCGATAGTAGTTGGCATGTTGGCACCTTCCGCAACCAGTTGCACACCATTGGCAATCAAGGTTTCAGCGTCGGCTAACTCCAGTTCGTTTTGGGTAGCGCAAGGCAGAGCGATATCGGCTTTAACTTCCCAAGGGCGTTTGCCGGCATGGTATTCCAAACCGAATTGTTCGGCATAATCTTTGACGCGGCCACGTTTGACTTCTTTGATCTCTTGCAGCGCAGCCAATTTTTCTGTGGTGAAACCGTCTTTATCATAGGCATAGCCGGAAGAGTCAGAACAGGTTACCACTTTTGCGCCCAGTTCCAACGCCTTTTCAATCGCATATTGCGCCACGTTGCCGGAGCCGGATACCGTTACGGTTTTACCCGCAAACGATTGTCCTTTTTCTGCTAACATCGCTTGTGCGAAGTAAACCAAGCCGTAACCGGTAGCTTCCGGGCGAATCAAGGAGCCGCCGAAAGACAGACCGCGTCCTGTAAACACACAGGCGGCTTGGTTAGAGAGTTTTTTCATGTAGCCCGCCAAGTAACCGACTTCACGTCCGCCTACGCCAATGTCACCAGCCGGCACATCGGTGTCTGGTCCGACATGACGGTATAATTCCGTCATTAACGCTTGGCAGAAACGCATCACTTCCGCATCGGATTTGCCTTTAGGATCGAAGTCCGAGCCGCCTTTTCCGCCGCCCATCGGTAACGTAGTTAAGGCGTTTTTGAAAGTTTGCTCAAAGCCGAGAAATTTTAAAATGGAGAGGTTGACTGATGGGTGGAAACGCATGCCGCCTTTGTATGGTCCGATTGCACTGTTGTATTGCACGCGGAAAGCGCGGTTGACTTGTACTTGTCCTTTATCGTCAGTCCAAGCTACGCGGAATTGAATCGCACGTTCAGGTTCGACCAAGCGCTCGAGTAAGCTTTGCGAGGCGTATTTCGGATTTTTTTGCAGAAACGGCCATAATGAGGTGATGACTTCTTTTACGGCTTGCAGGAATTCAGCTTGGTGACCGTCACGTTTGGCGAGTTGTGCTAAGAAAGCATCAACAGTAGTTAAATTGCTCATGGGTTTACCTTTTTTAAGATGTGTTGTGTTTAAAATATATTTATAGTTTTATAAAAAATCCTCTGTCATTTACACAACAGAGGATTTTATTCTAAACGATATTTTTTCTAAAAAATAGACAATTTTTCCCATATTTCATCTATTTTTTTCACTATTTCTTCTTTTTTTCTTATTGGAACGCCCCATTCTCTGCTCGTTTCGCCAACCCATTTATTGGTGGCGTCGATCCCCATTTTAGACCCCAAACCGGCAACCGGAGAAGCAAAATCCAGGTAGTCAATCGGCGTGTGTTCTACGATAGTGCAGTCTCGCGCCGGATCGCTGCGGGTGGTGATTGCCCAAATCACATCTTTCCAGTCACGGGCGTTAATATCATCATCGCATACAATCACAAATTTGGTGTACATAAACTGACGCAGAAACGACCAGATTCCCATCATCACCCGTTTGGCGTGTCCCGGATACTGTTTTTTGATGGTGACTACCGCCAAACGGTAGGAACAACCTTCGGGCGGCAGGTAAAAATCAACGATTTCAGGGAACTGTTTTTGCAAAATCGGGATAAACACTTCATTCAACGCTTCGCCTAACACTGCCGGTTCATCGGGTGGACGACCGGTATAAGTGGAGTGATAGATCGGATTTTGCCGCATAGTGATGTGCGTGACGGTGAACACCGGAAAATATTCCTGCTCGTTATAATAACCGGTGTGATCACCATAAGGCCCTTCAAGTGCGGTTTCAGCCGGATCAATATAGCCTTCCAGCACGATTTCCGCACCGGCCGGCACGTCCAAGTCATTGGAAACTGATTTCACCACTTCGCTTTTATTGCCACGCAATAAACCGGCAAAGGCATATTCCGACAGGGTGTCGGGAATTGGGGTGACCGCACTTAAGATCGTCGCCGGATCCGCGCCCAGCGCCACTGACACCGGAAACGGTTGGTTAGGGTGCGCTTCTTTCCATTCCTGAAAGTCCAATGCCCCGCCGCGATGTGACAGCCAACGCATAATCAGCTTATTTTTAGCGATTAATTGTTGGCGGTAAATCCCCAAATTCTGCCGTTTTTTATACGGTCCTTTGGTGATGGTTAAGCCCCACGTCACCAGTGGTGCCACATCGTCTGGCCAACAGTGCATAATCGGCAATTTGTACAGATCCACTTGATCACCTTGCCACACAATCTGCTGACAATCGGCTTTGCCCAGCACCTTGGTCGGCATATTCAATACCTGTTTGAACTGTGGCAGCTTGTCAATCAGGTCTTTAAAACCTTTGGGTGGATCCGGCTCTTTTAAAAAAGCCAGCAATTTGCCGACATCACGCAGGGCTGTCACGTCTTCTTGCCCCATCCCCAGTGCCACCCGCCGTGTCGTACCAAACAGGTTACACAACACCGGCATATCATAGCCGACCGGGTTTTCAAACAACAACGCCGGCCCCCCCAAACGCAAAGTGCGGTCGGCAATTTCGGTCATTTCTAGATGCGGATCAATCGCCTGCGAAATGCGCTTCAATTCGCCCTGTTGTTCCAGCAAATCAATAAAATCACGTAGGTTTTTGTATTTCATAAATTATTTATTATCAACGTTAAGCAAGAGGTGGATAGAGTTGGCGGCAATGGACAATCGTAATAATCAAGATATTGTTTTCGGTTATTCGATATACAATCCTATATCCGCGAGAATAAATTTCTCTAGTATCAATAACATCGCCAACCCCCATTTCAGGCATTGTTGGCAATAATGCTACTGATTTTTGAATATCACCGAGTATATTTACCGCACTTTGTAAGCCGGCAAACTCGGTGATATTCATCATAATTTGTTCAAGATCGCTATTTGCAACCGCTGAATATTCAATTTCAAGCACTTCTTTTCATACCTTCTGCAGCTTTTAATGCGGCTCTGATCGCATTTTCATAAACCTGCTCACTGCTGTATGTCCGCCCCTGCTGCACAGCTTGATCGCCCAATTTAATCTTTTCTGCTAAAAATTTTTTATATTCTTCCGATTTTGTATCCATACTCTCTCTTCTCCTTGTTAGCCGGTATGTTCAGGTTACTGTCCCCCTAGCTGCATTTTTCGTCAATCGACCACACTTTATACCTGAATTTTGAGTCAGCATTAATGCGCTTCATCCCAATTATCACCAATGCCCACTTCGGCAATTAACGGGACGCTGAGTTCGGCGGCTTGTTCCATCAAGCTTTTAATCCGTTCGGCATAAAAATCCACTTTGTCTGACCGCACTTCGAACACCAGTTCGTCGTGCACCTGCATAATCATTTTGATCTCATTACTGTGGCGGATTTCATTGTCGATCAACAGCATCGCCCGTTTAATAATATCTGCTGCGGTGCCTTGCATTGGGGCGTTGATAGCCACCCGTTCAGCCCCTTTGCGGCGCATCGCATTGGCAGATTTGATTTCCGGCAGGTAGAGACGACGTTTAAACAGCGTTTCGACAAAGCCCTGTTCGCGTGCTTTTTGTTGAATATCCTGCATGAACGTCTGTACGCCCGGATAGCGTTGGAAATAAAGATCGATATATTGTTGCGCCTGCCCACGGGCAATGCCCAACTGGCGAGCCAAACCAAAGGCGCTCATGCCGTAGATCAACCCGAAGTTGATCGCTTTGGCGCTGCGGCGCTGTTCCGCTGTGACTTGCTCCAACGCCACGCCAAAAATTTCGGCTGCGGTGGCTCGGTGAATATCCTGCCCTTCGTCAAATGCTCGGTTCAGCCCGGCATCATTGGATAGATGCGCCATAATCCGCAATTCGATTTGTGAATAGTCGGCGGCGATAATTTTATTACCTTCAGCGGCAATAAAGGCTTTGCGAATGCGGCGTCCCTCTTCGGTGCGGATCGGGATATTTTGCAGGTTCGGATCACTGGACGACAAACGCCCGGTAATCGTCACCGCCTGATGATAAGAGGTGTGTACCCGACCGCTGTTTTTATCCACCATTAACGGCAGTTTATCGGTGTAAGTCGATTTCAACTTGCTCAAACCACGGTGTTCGACCAACAGTTTCGGCAGCTCGTGTTCGTAAGCCAGCTCTTCCAACACCTCCTCATTGGTGGACGGGGCGCCTTTCGGGGTTTTTTTGATAATCGGCAAACCCAGTTTATTAAATAAAATTTCTTGCAACTGCTTGGTGGACGCCAGATTAAACGGCTCACCCGCCAACTCATGTGCTTGTTGTTCCAGTTGCGTCAGGCGGACGGCGATCTGGTTTGATTGTTCAAACAATAAATCGCAATCCAGCAGCACACCGTTGCGTTCAATATGCGATAGCACCGACAATAATGGCATTTCCAATTTTTTAAACAGCTCAACCAAGGTTGGCTCGGCTTGCAGTTTTTGCCATAAGGTTTGGTGCAGCTTCATGGTGACATCGGCATCTTCCGCCGCATATTCCGCCGCTTGCTCGATTGGAATTTGGTCAAAGGTCAGTTGATTTTTGCCCTTGCCCGCCACTTCCTCAAAACTAATCGTGCGATGTCCCAAATAGCGCTGTGCCAAATCGTCCATATTGTGGCGTCCGGTGCTGTCGAGGGTGTAGGATTCCAGCATGGTGTCATAGGCGATACCTTGCAGTTGGATGCCGTGGCGGATAAAAATGGTTTCGTCATATTTGATATTTTGCCCGATTTTTTGAATCTGTGGATTTTCCAAAATCGGCTTTAAGGCGGCAAGTGCGGTCTGTAGCTCCAACTGCGGCGGCACATCTAAATAACGGTGTTGCAACGGCAGATAGGCCGCTTCGCCGTTGGGCAAGGCAAAAGAGATCCCGACCAGATTGGCCTGCATATAATTCAGGCTGTCGGTTTCGGTATCTAAGGCGATCAACTCTGCCGCTGTCAGTTTTTCCAGCCAGTGGGCAAAATCGTTTTCAGTCAGAATAGTTTGATACAAAGTGCGGTCAATCTGCACGGCGGCAGCGGGGGGCGCCACCGCACTTTCAGCGCTTGTTGCGGTGGCTTGATAGCCGTTAAAACGATTTACCGGCAATTCTGCTGCGGTGACCGAGCTGGAACCGTTTTGTAAGATTTCGTTCAGCCAACGCTTGAATTCATAGCGCCCAAAGGCTTCAATCAACGCATCGGTTTGCGCCGTTTGCATGGTCAGTTGGTCGTAAGACAGCGCTAATTCAACGTCGGTTTTAATCGTGGCAAGCAAATAGGATAGATCCGCCATTTCTTTGGCTTCGGCTAATTTATCGCCCAGCTTTTTCGCACCGCGAATCGGCAGCTCCGCCACCTGATCCAAGTTGGCATAAATTTGCTGCATACTGCCGATGCCTTGCAGCAGCCCAAGTGCGGTTTTCTCGCCCACGCCAGCCACACCGGGAATATTGTCCGAACTGTCACCGCGCAACGCCAGATAATCAATGATCAATTCCGGCGGAATGCCGTATTTTTCCACCACGCCGTCACGATCCAACAAAGTGTTGTTCATGGTGTTGATTAACATAATGTTGTCGTCCACCAACTGCGCCATATCTTTGTCGCCGGTGCTGATCAACACTTTCTGACCGCACTTTGAAGCACGCATGGCGAGCGTGCCGATCACATCGTCCGCCTCCACGCCGTCAATCACCAGCAGCGGAATACCCAACGCTTTAATCATACTGTGCAACGGTTGAATCTGCTTGCGCAAATCGTCCGGCATCGGTGGACGGTGCGATTTATATTGCTCAAACAACTCATCACGAAAGGTCTTGCCTTTGGCATCAAACACCACTGCCAGATAACGCGGATTGGCTTGGCTAATCAGGCTTTTCAGCATATTCAGCACCCCATACATCGCCCCCGTCGGTTCGCCCAACGAGTTGGTCAACGGCGGAAAGGCGTGAAAGGCACGGTAAAGATAGGAAGACCCATCCACAAGGACAAGGGCGTTATCGGCAATTTTGGCTGTCATAAATGATCACTTTTTTAATAGATGAAGTTGAATGGTATTGTAGCAAAAGTGCGGTTTGAAGTACGGATTAAATTATCACTCGCTGCAATCAAACCGCTCTCCCCTACAATACACTGTCGCCCGATTTTCACGGGCAAAGCCGACGAGGGAAAGGTTGTACTGCTGCGCCAGATTGACCGCAAAGTCGGTGGCGGCGGAGACGGCAATCAAAATTTCAATGCCACAGGCGACGCTTTTTTGTACCATTTCGTAACTGGCACGGCTAGTCACCAGAACAATACCTGGCAACTGACCGCACTTTTGTTTTTGTTGTGCGTGCCAGCCGAGCAGTTTGTCGAGGGCGACGTGCCGTCCGACATCTTCGCGGATTGCCAGCAGTTCGCCATTTAGGTTAAAAAAGGCGGCAGCGTGGGTGGCGCCGCTTTGTTGCGCCAGCTGTTGGGCTTGTTGCAACTGTTGCAAGCAGCCGTTGAGTTTGTTCAGATCAAACTGCAAAGTGCGGTCGAGCGGTTGCAGCGGACGGGTGACGTGCTGTAATTGTTCCACCCCGCATAAACCGCAACCGGTGCGTCCGGCAAGAGTACGTCGTTTCTCTTTTAACGCCATAAAACAGCGGCTTGCCATTTCTATTTGCACTTCAATGCCGTTGCTGACGTCGACCACTTCAAGCGTATAAATCTCGCTTGGCTGGTCGATAATGCCTTCGGCAAGGGAAAAACCCAGTGCGAAATCCGTCAAATCAGCGGGGCTGCACATCATCACCGTGTGCGCAATGCCGTTATACACCAGAGCGACCGGCACTTCATTGGCTAAAATATCTTGTTTTTGCAGCCAATGCGACTGTTTTTCAGTGGGGCTATCGTTGTTGCCATTGTTGCTGCAATTAAAGACCGTAACCGCTCTTTGGCATAAGGTTGACGACATATTTTCCTCTAATCATAAATGGGTAAATCATGCTAATTTTGATGTAACTCACAAAATTACGTTATATCACATTGATCTGGATTACATAAACTGCTTTTGTATATTGCACGGCGCGTGGAACAAGAGTAAGCTACGCTTGGAATGTAATCTATTTTACATTTTCGTTACAACTGAAAAACGAATGGCTATTTTACTCTATCTCTCACAATTTTGAGGAGTTCTTATGCAACTCAGCAGAAGAAAATTCTTTAAAGTTTGTGCAGGAAGCATGGCAGGGACAACCGCTGCCGCATTGGGTTTTGCGCCGGCAACCGCACTTGCCGCACCACGCTCGTATAAACTTTTACGCGCCCGTGAAACCCGTAACACCTGTACTTACTGTGCCGTAGGCTGTGGCATGTTGCTATACAGCTTGGGCGACGGGGCGATGAACGCCCGTGAAAAACTGGTTCACATCGAAGGCGATGCGGATCACCCGGTCAGCCGTGGGGCGCTGTGCCCGAAAGGCGCCGGCGCATTGGACTATGTCAACAGCGAACGCCGGGTGCAGTATCCGGAATACCGTGCGCCGGGGGCAAAAGAGTGGACCCGCATCAGTTGGGAAGAGGCGTATGAACGTATCGCCCGCCTGATGAAAGACGACCGCGATGCCAATTTTATTCCGACCAATGCCGATGGGCTGCCGGTCAACCGTTGGCTGTCGACCGGGATGTTGATGGCGTCAGCCTCCAGCAATGAAACCGGATTACTCAGCCAAAAATGGGCGCGTGCGCTCGGCATGATCGCCATTAACAACCAAGCGAGTATCTGACACGGACCAACGGTAGCAAGTCTTGCTCCATCATTTGGTCGCGGTGCCATGACAAATCACTGGGTTGATATTGCCAATGCCGATTTGGTTATCGTCATGGGTGGTAATGCCGCTGAAGCACATCCTGTCGGTTTCCGTTGGGTTATCGAAGCGAAAAAACGCCGTGGGGCGAAGTTGATGGTGGTCGATCCACGCTTCAACCGTACCGCAGCGGTGGCAGATTTCTATTCGCCAATCCGTTCAGGCACTGATATTGCGTTTTTATCCGGTGTTATCAAATATTTGTTGGATAACGATAAAATTCAGCACGAATATGTGCAGCAATACACCAATGCCAGCTATTTAGTGAATGAAGGTTTTCAGTTTGAAGACGGACTGTTTACCGGTTATAACGAAGAGAAGCACCAGTACGATAAATCGACTTGGAACTATCAATTTGACGAAGAAGGTTTTGCCAAACAAGACCCGACTTTGCAAGATCCACGTTGTGTCATCAACTTGCTGAAAGCGCACGTTTCGCGTTATACGCCAGAAATGGTGGAGCGGATTTGCGGCACCAAGCAAAAAGATTTCCTGTATTTTTGTGAAGAGATCGCCAAAACAGCGGCGCGTGACAAAAACGCTACTTTCTTATATGCCTTGGGCTGGACCCAACATACGGTCGGTTCGCAAAATATTCGTACCATGGCGATGATCCAATTGCTATTGGGCAATATCGGTGTCGCTGGCGGCGGCGTGAATGCGTTGCGCGGTCACTCTAACGTTCAAGGGATTACCGATCTCGGCTTGTTCCCGAATATGTTGACCGGCTATATGCCGTTGCCGACCGATAAAGATGCGTCTTTGGAAGCGTTTTTAAATCGGATCACGCCAAAGCTGACCCAGAAAGATCAGGTTAACTATTGGAAAAACACCCCGAAATTCTTTATTAGTCTGCTCAAAACCTTTTATGGCGACAAAGCGACTAAGGATAACGAATTCGGTTATCACTATCTGCCGAAAATTGATGGCGCTTATGATCATTTCCGCTACATCGATATGATGTTTGAAGGTAAAGTTAACGGTTATCTCTGCCAAGGCTTTAACCCGATAGCTTCTTATCCGAACCGGGCGAAAATGATGACCGCACTGAGCAAGTTGAAATATCTGGTGATTTTTGATCCGCTCAAAACCGATACCTCGGATTTCTGGCAGAACTACGGCGAATATAACGATGTAGATACCACCTCGATTCAAACTGAAGTATTCCGCTTGCCGACGACCTGCTTTACCGAAGAAGACGGCTCGATTGCCAACTCCGGCCGTTGGTTGCAATGGCACTGGAAAGGTAATGATGCTCCGCAAGAAGCTAAACCGGATGTGGAAATTTTATCCGAACTGCGTGAATACCTGTTACACCTGTACCAAAAAGAGGGTGGTCAGGGAATTGAGCCGTTGCAAGCGATGCAATGGAATTATCGCAATCCGTCAGAACCGTTGCCGGCTGAACTGGCAAAAGAAAATAACGGTTATGCCTTAGAAGATTTGCTGGATGAAAACGGTAATGTGATTGCGAAAAAAGGCGAATTGTTATCCAGTTTTGCCCAGTTGCGTGATGATGGCACCACCTCATCAGGTTGCTGGATCTACACCGGTCAATGGACGGAGCAGGGCAATATGATGGCACGCCGTGATAATTCTGACCCATCAGGCTTGGGCAATACCTTGAATTGGGCGTTTGCATGGCCGTTGAACCGTCGGGTAATCTATAACCGTGCTTCTGCCGATCGTCAGGGCAATCCTTGGGATCCGACCCGTCAATTGGTGAAGTGGAATGGCAAAAACTGGAACTACACCGATATTGCTGATTACACCACAGCACCTCCGGGCAGCAATATCAGTCCGTTTATCATGCAGCCGGAAGGGGTTAGCCGTCTGTTTGCGATTGATAAAATGGCGGAAGGTCCGTTCCCGGAACATTACGAACCGATTGAAAGTCCGATCGGCACCAATCCGCTGCATCCGAAGGTGGTTCACAATCCGGCGGCACGAATTTTGCCAAACGATAAGAAAACTATGGGCAGTGCGGATGAATTCCCTTACGTAGCGACCACTTACCGCTTAACTGAGCATTTCCACTACTGGACTAAAAATGCGCTGTTAAATGTGATTGCTCAGCCTGAGCAGTTCATCGAAATGGGCGAGGTGCTGGCAAAAGAGAAGGGTATCAACAATGGCGATACGGTGAAAGTGTTCTCCAAACGGGGTTATATCAAAGCCGTTGCGGTGGTGACCAAGCGGGTGAAAGAGCTGCAAGTGGACGGTAAAACCATTCATACCATCGGTGTGCCAATTCACTGGGGCTTTGCCGGTGTGGGCAAAAAAGGCTTTTTTGCCAATAACTTGACACCAAGTGTCGGCGATGCCAATACACAAACACCAGAATATAAAACCTTCTTGGTGAACATTGAAAAAGTGACGGGGGCTTAATATGGCAGTTCAAACTCAAGATATTATTAAAGCCTCTGCGACTTCGTCTCTGACCCCGCCGCCACAGACGCGGGATCATAAAGTCGAAGTGGCAAAACTGATCGATATCAGTGCCTGTATCGGTTGTAAAGCCTGTCAGGTGGCGTGTTCCGAATGGAATGATTTGCGTGATAAACCCGGTACGTGTATCGGGATTTACGATAACCCGATTGATTTAACCGCCAAATCTTGGACGGTGATGAAGTTCAATGAAGTGGAGGAGAATGATCGTCTGGAATGGTTGATCCGCAAAGACGGCTGCATGCACTGCGCAGAACCGGGCTGCTTGAAAGCCTGTCCGTCACCGGGAGCGATTATCCAATATGCCAACGGGATTGTGGATTTCCAATCGGATAAATGTATCGGTTGTGGCTATTGCATTGCCGGTTGTCCGTTCAATATTCCGCGTATTAACGAAGCAGACAACCGCGCTTACAAATGTACGCTCTGTTCCGATCGCGTCAATGTCGGGCAAGAGCCGGCATGCGTCAAGACTTGTCCGACCGGCGCGATCCATTTCGGCAGCAAGGAGTCCATGAAGCAGTATGCACAGACCCGAGTGGCCGATTTGAAAGCACGCGGTTATGAAAACGCCGGTTTGTACGATCCGCAAGGCGTCGGCGGTACGCATGTGATGTATGTGCTGCACCATGCCGATAAACCGGAGTTGTATTCCGGTTTACCGAAAGATCCGTCAATCAGCCCGGTCGTTGGCTTGTGGAAAGGAATTTTGAAACCACTGGCAGGGATGGCGATGGGCGCATTGGCCATCGCTTCTGCCGCACATTACATTGGGGTCGGACCAAACACGGAAGAGGACGATGAAGAGCTGCAAAAACCACTCGATCCACATGGGAAAGGAGAATAATCATGGTTGATTTAAACAGACGCGTTATTCGCCATAACCTGAAAGAGCGGTTGAGCCATTGGTTGTTGGTGCTGTGCTTCTTTATGACCGCACTTTCCGGATTGTCGTTTTTCTTTGCCGACTTTGCCTGGATTGCCGAAGTATTGGGCACACCGCAATTGGCACGGGTGTTGCACCCGTTCACCGGTTTGGTGATGATTATCGCCTTTGCCATTTTGGCGAAACATTACTGGCGTGATAACCTGATTGAAAAAGGCGACTGGCAGTGGTTGCTCAAAGTGGTTGAAGTGCTGAAAGGCAACGAACACCATGTTGCCGATGTTGGTCATTACAATATGGGGCAAAAGTTGCTGTTCTGGACCTTGATGATGGCGTTGGCCATTTTGTTGGTCACCGGTGTCATCATGTGGCGTCCTTATTTTGCCGAGAATTTTTCTATTCCGGTGATTCGGATTGCATTATTGCTGCACGCTACCAGTGCGATTGCCCTAATATTGGGGATTATGGTGCATGTGTATATGGCAATTTGGGTTAAAGGCTCGATTCGAGGCATGGTTGAAGGCTGGGTAACAGCACGTTGGGCAAAAAAACACCACCCACGCTGGTTCCGTGAGTCCATTCTACCTGAATTGGAGAAAGAGCATAGACAAGGGAAGCAAGAGCATAAATAAATGAGTATTCGCATTCTAGCGGAAAGCGAAATCAAACAAGCAGCGGCGGGGTTTTTTGCTCCACCGCTGCTTTTCGCCAATCCGAAAAATTTATATCAACGCCGGGCAGCCCGTTTGCGTAAGCTGAGCGAGAATCACCCGTTGCAAGATTATCTGCGTTTTTGCGCCAATATTGCCGATGCCCAGTTAGACTTATTGCAAACGCTACCGATTGCCGTTGATGCCCGCTTAAGTGCGGTCAAAGACAATGCTGCATTATTGGCACAACAGCCGTTGCATTGGAAAAACTGGCAGCGCGATCCGATTTGGCTTGAACTGTTACAGCAGTTGTTACAACGGATTAAACCGAGTGCCAATGATACGATTTTAGCGACAATTGAGTGGTTGGAAAAAGCGTCTGCCAGTGAGCTGAACGCACTAGCCGATCAGCTGTTACGTGATAATATGCTGCCTAATCAAAGTGATAAGGCTATATTTCTGTGGGCGGCACTGTCGCTGTACTGGACTCAACTGGTACAACAAATTCCGCACCAAGCCAAAACCGAACTGGGCGAAAACCGCCAATTCTGTCCGGTTTGCGGCTCCGCACCGGTTGCCAGTACGATTCAGCTTGGGGAAGTGCAAGGTACACGCTATCTGCACTGTTCGTTGTGCGAAAGCGAATGGCATATGGTGCGGGTGAAATGCAGCAATTGTGAGCAAGGCGGCAAGTTGAATTATTGGTCGCTGGATTCAGATCCTGCGGTGAAAAGTGAAAGCTGCGATGACTGCCATAGCTATCTGAAAGTCTTGTATCAGGATAAAAACCCTGAGGTTGAAGCCGTTGCCGACGACCTCGCCAGTCTTTTCCTCGACGACGAAATGGAGAAAATGGGCTACGCCAAAAGTGCGGTCAACCCGTTTTTATTCCCGTCAGAATAGCGTCAGAATCGTAAAAGCAAACAAGGGGGATTGATTCTACCCCCCTTCAATCTTTTAAGCCCTGGCTTTCAGAAAACGCTGTGCGCATTCTGAGGCAGCGGTCAATCCACCTGCCATCATGATAATATCTTTCAAAATTAACCGACCCGCCCCCGACAGATATGGAAAGCCGTAATTCGGTGTCGGCAGATCACCGCCCAAATTCAGTACATACGTCTCCGGAGTGGTGATCAAAAACGAGAGCGTGACAATCGACATTCCGAAGGTTAGCAAGCCGCCGAGCATGCCTGTCGTCGGATTCCAAATTCCCGATAAGGTCAGTAAGCCAATAGTGACAATCACTGCGCCCAAACCGTAAGAGAACGGATAAGTCCCGTTTTGTTTATGCCAATCAATATTTTTTTGTACCATTTTTCCTTCTGGATTTTTGTATAAGGTATATTCTTTGACCAACTCGCCTTTCTCATTTTCAACCATTTTTTGGCTGTCTTTGTAGAAAAAACTCATAAACGGGCTGTTGGCAACAAAATGCACAATGCCGTCGGCTTCATACTGAAAAGCCTTCAAGCCGCCGATCCACAACATCACGATACAGATAGCGATTCGGATAAAATTAATAAATATACGTTGTTTACCGGCAAGAAATTCTGCCGCAATTTTGATGATATTAACACTCATGTTGACCCCATTATGATTAGATTGAAAAATGCCTTAAAAAGCTTCAGCCAAGCGGTATGGTTAGCTAGACAGCACTGATTGCAACTGAATATTATTCTCATTTAATGAAGTCTGACAGGTGAAATAATCGCAATAACACCGATGTAAAATCTTAATGGGAGTAGAATATGATCTGATACATAAAAATAACAAGATGGGAATAAGGCGGAAAGTGCGGTTTGGGCAGATCGCTATTGATCTGCCCAATGTTCAAATGCTTATTTTTTACCGATTTCGTCCGTAACTTGACCGTAAATCATAATGGTAAACACGACGGTTCCACCGAGAATATTGCCTAATGCCGTCGGACCTAAAAAGGTGACGAAATAGTCATAGAGATTGGCATCGCCTTGAATCACCAGATAAGCCATTTCTGCTGAACCGACCACCACGTGAGTAAAATCGCCTAAGGCGATCAAATAGATAAAGAAAAAGATCATCACAAATTTGCCGTTACCGACCGTTGGCATCATCCACACCACCGATGCAATCAAAATGCCCGCTGGAATACCACGCAGAATATTGTCGCTGACCGACATCGAGGCAACGTGGTGGGCTATGTCATTCATTGCCACCACAAATTCAGGATTGAAAACGTGATGGTTTTGTAAAAACAACGCCGCCAGGGTAGTACCGATTAAATTGGCACCGAACACCGTTGTCCATAACTTTGCCACCGCCAGCAGTTTTTTTAGACTAAGCGGATTAAATAAGGGAACGACGGTAGTAATGGTATTTTCGGTAAACAATTGCATCCGCCCTAAAATCACCAACAAAAATCCGACGGTATAGCCCATATTGGTAATCAACGGCGCCCAAGGTTCATTTGGTGTATAAGCGGTAAATACGGCCTTGAAAATAAAGGAAAATGTAATGACTAAGCCTGCGGTAATGCCTGAAAAAAGCAACGCTTTAGTCGGGCGCGATAGTTCTTCAATCCCGTCTTGGCGGATAATTTCATACAGCAAGCGCGGGCTCAAACGCTCGTGTTCCTCCACCGCCATGCGATCGCGATAGGATAATTTGCTGCTGCTTAATTCTGATTTCATTACTCCTCCTGTTAAGTATATTTTTTGAGCAAAAAAATTAAAAAGTTTGCCACTATAGCATAAACCGTGAGTAAATAAAAAATGCCATCAACAACCGCCACAACCGCACTTAAATGCAGCAAACAGAATTGTGCCTGTTAAATCGTCGCTAAATATCATATAATTTCTCCCCTTTACAGTGAATTTATAATCGGTATTTAGAATGTTTGAAATTAATCCCGTCAAAAACCAAATCAGCGATCTCGGGCAACGCACCGAGGTTCTTCGGGGGTATCTTTGACTTCGACGGCAAAGTCGAACGATTGGAAGAGGTTAATGCTGAATTAGAGCAGCCGGATGTGTGGAATGACCCGGAAAAAGCGCAAGCACTGGGCAAAGAGCGGTCAGCGTTGGATGCGGTGGTCGATACCATTCGCACTTTGGATCAAGGTTTGCAAGACGCCGAAGGACTGTTGGAATTGGCGGTAGAAGCCGAGGATCAGGAGACCTTTGACGAAGCGGTTGCCGAGCTGCAAGTGCTGGAAGCCAAACTGGCGCAATTGGAGTTCCGCCGCATGTTCAGCGGTGAACACGACAGCGCCGATTGCTATGTTGATTTGCAAGCCGGCTCCGGCGGCACCGAAGCGCAAGACTGGACCGAGATGTTGGTTAGAATGTACCTGCGTTGGGCGGAAAGTAAGGGCTTTAAAACCGAATTGATGGAAGCTTCCGATGGTGATGTTGCCGGGATTAAATCTGCCACCATTCGGGTTAGCGGCGAATATGCTTTTGGTTGGCTGCGTACGGAAACCGGTATCCACCGCTTGGTGCGCAAAAGCCCGTTTGATTCCAACAACCGCCGCCACACTTCGTTTAGTGCCGTGTTTGTTTACCCTGAAATCGATGAAGATATTGACATCGACATCAATCCGGCAGATTTGCGGATTGACGTTTATCGCGCCTCCGGTGCGGGCGGACAGCACGTCAACCGAACGGAAAGTGCGGTGCGGATCACCCATATTCCAAGCGGAATCGTGGTGCAGTGTCAAAACGACCGCTCGCAGCACAAAAATAAAGATCAATGTATGAAGCAGTTGAAAGCCAAGTTATACGAAATGGAACTGCAAAAGAAAAATGCCGAGAAACAGGCGCTGGAAGACAGCAAATCCGACATCGGCTGGGGCAGCCAGATCCGCTCCTATGTGCTGGACGACGCACGGATTAAAGACCTGCGCACCGGCATTGAAAACCGCAATACCCAAGCGGTGTTGGACGGTGATTTGGACAAATTTATTGAAGCCAGCTTAAAAGCGGGTTTGTAACCGAATATTGAAATAACCCTAAGGAATACATAAGGAATACATTATGTCAGAACAACAACTTCCGGAACTGGATCTGCACGGTGAAATGTTGGTGCGTCGTGAAAAACTGACCGCACTTCGCCAACAAGGCAATCCATTTCCGAACGACTTTCGTCGCGAGCATTTGGCGCAAGATCTGCACCGCCAATACGAAAGCCAAGACGGCGAAACACTGAAAGCGCAAGAAATTGCCGTGAGCGTTGCCGGACGGATTATGACCCGACGCAAAATGGGCAAAGCCAGTTTTATCACTCTGCAAGATATGAGCGGCAGAATTCAACTGTATGTGGCGCGCGATCTGTTGCCGGAAGGCGAATATGAGAGCCTGATGGCGTTGCTGGATTTGGGCGATATTGTCGGTGCCAAAGGCACGTTGTTTAAAACCAAAACCGGTGAGCTGACCGTGCGCTGTACTGCACTTGAGCTGCTGACGAAAGCATTGCGCCCGTTGCCGGATAAATTCCACGGTCTGAGCGATCAAGAAACTCGTTACCGCCAGCGTTATCTGGATTTGATCAGCAACGATGATTCGCGCCGTGCGTTTGTGATCCGCTCGAAAGTGATCAGTGGCATCCGTCAGTTCTTCCTGGATAAAGGTTTTATGGAAGTGGAAACGCCAATGCTGCAAGTGATTCCGGGCGGCGCGGCGGCGCGTCCGTTTGTTACCCATCACAATGCGCTGGATATTGATATGTATTTGCGGATTGCGCCAGAGCTTTATTTGAAACGCTTGGTGGTCGGCGGCTTTGAGCGAGTGTTCGAGCTGAACCGCAACTTCCGCAACGAAGGGGTGTCGGTACGTCACAATCCTGAATTCACCATGTTGGAATACTACCAAGCCTATGCCGATTACCACGATTTGATGGACAACACCGAAGAACTGTTGCGCAAACTGGCGTTGGATATTCTCGGCACCACCACCGTGCCATACGGCGAATACACGTTTGATTTCGGCAAACCGTTTGCACGTTTAACCATGACCGATGCCATTTTGCAATACGGCAACAATATCCAAGCTGAACAACTGCAAGATTTTGCCCAAGCCAAAGCCTTGGCGACAACATTAGGCATCGAAGTGCAGAAATCATGGGGCTTGGGCGGCGTGATCAATGCCATTTTTGAAGAAGTGGCAGAACACCATTTGATTCAGCCAACTTTCTTGATGGCGCACCCGGCGGAAATTTCACCGCTGGCACGGCGTAACGATGACAATCCGGAAGTGACTGACCGCTTCGAACTGTTTATCGGCGGACGTGAAATCGGCAATGGTTTCTCCGAGTTGAACGATGCCGAAGACCAAAACGCCCGTTTCGACGAACAAGTTGCTGCCAAAGAAGCCGGCGATGACGAAGCGATGTTCAAAGACGAGGACTTCGTGACCGCACTTGAACACGGCTTGCCACCAACCGCTGGCGAAGGCTTGGGCATCGACCGCTTGGCGATGATCTTCTCCAACTCACCTTCAATCCGCGATGTGATTCTGTTCCCGGCAATGCGACAGCATAAAGATTAACCGCACTTTGATGCGTAACCGCTATCTGATTTAATCTGATAGCGGTTTTTTATCGAACAAGCCTATCGCTACATGGAGACAAATCAATTCAATCCAATCCTTATTAAGTAACCAACCGCACTTTGAGCATAATATGCCAAGTGCGGTGACAAGAAGTGCGGTTGTAGCAAATGAAAGGGGGATTTAACCGATAATTTCGTCCAGTTCAACCTTGCGGTTTTGATAACGGGATTGGGTGCAGGCATCGGCAGTGGCAATCGCATCACGGGCAGCCTCGCCGGTCAGCAGTTTACGAAATTCATCATCCACCGGCATCCCATGCAGAATATCATTGAGGTATTGCAACTCTTTACGCATCACCGAACTGAGCCACAGCGGCGTGATCACAGCCCAACTCTTTGGCAATTTCATCACCGTTATCGGGATCATATACCACGGTTACTTGCGCTTGCGGCGTGGTGTGCATAATACGCGCCAAGTCTGCGCCGAAATAGCCGACGCCAATCACTGCATAATTGATCATGTTATTTTCCTGTCGATTAAAAATAAGTATGTTAAAACAAGCTCGAGCGATATAACATAATCAATAAAATCATAACCTGCAAGTATCAGCATAAAAAATATCATCACATATTTTGCCATTATGAAAAAATGACAAAACCGCACTTGATAAATGCAAAATTAAAATGTGAATATGAAATCAAAAGAAGTGATTTTTACGGATAAAACATGAAAAATGAGTATAGTGTTCGGATAATTTATATTGTCTTAATGGGGTTTGGTTTTCCTATTATGCGCTATATGAGTTTATATTTTGATCCTTTAAATAATAATGCCATTCGCTTTCTTTTTGGCAGTCTGTTTTTATTATTGATTTGTGTATTTAAATTTAGACGTATTTTAAAAGATAGCTTAACTGATCCGATTTTAATTTTAAAATTAAGCCTGCTTGGTTTATTGATGACGGCAAATATGTACTGCTTTATGAGTGGATTGCGTCACACCAGTGCTTTGACCGGCAGTATTTTCGGGATTTTAGCGATGCCACTTGGTATCTTGATGATAGCGTTGTTTTACCAGAATGAACGGCGTAAAATTCAGCACCGCACTTTTTACCTTGGTGGCGGGCTGGCAATTATCAGCTCATTAATTTTTGTTTTCTATGGCAATCAAGCCACGACTGGCAATCAGAGTGCGGATTTTATTCACGGCGCTTTTTTTCTTGCGACGGCTATTTTTATTCAATCTCTACAAAATGTCATCGTTAAAGATATTGCGACAAAACTGCATGTTATTATTATCAGCACAACTACAGCGACTATTGCTGGATTGATTTTTTTAACGATAGCAATCTTCAGTGGCAAAATAAATCAATTAAGTGCGGTCAGTGATGGCTTATTAATTGCGTTGGCGCTGTCTGGTATTTATGGCATTTTAAGCGGAATGTTGCTGGCATTTTATATCGTGCAAAAACAAGGTGTAGTGATTTTTAATTTAATCCAATTGCTCGTGCCGTTATCTACTGCATTGGTCGCTTATGTTACCTTGCATGAACAAATTAATCTTATGCAGGCAATTGGAGCGTTAGTGGTGCTGGCGGGTTGTTTGCTGGCGTTGAAAAAAAGATGAGCCATATTCAAATTGAATACAGCTCATCCATTTTAGTTGGCTGATGAGCAGCGTTATGCGCCGGTAATCTCACTCACCGCGACTTTACGGTTTTCATAGCGGGATTTGGTGCAGGCGTCTGCGGTGGCAATTGCCGCCCGTGCCGCTTCGCCGGTCAGCAGTTTGACAAACTCTTCGGTGGGTTGCATTCCATGCAAAATATCATTGAGATATTTCATCTCTTTACGCATCACGGTGTTGAGCCATAATGGTGTCCGTTTGCCGGGTTGACCGTATTGAATGGCGCCGTCCATGCTGGCACCGGTATAAATACGGGTACGGTCGTCATCTTCTTCCTGACTTTCGTGAATTAAAAAGTGTGAATCTTGCCCATTTACGCGCAATGTGCCACCGCAATGGTACATGTCGAGTTTAATGGCGCCTTTTTCCCCTTGAATCAACACATAATGTTCGCCCCAGCGGAATGCCGAACCCCATTCGAGCAAGGCAAATCGGTTATCGTCAAACTCTAGATTAAGGAACAGCATGTCATCTTCATCGCCAAAGCTTTCCCCTTGATGTGCCACATTGCCGGCGGTCATGGTGACGGTTTTCGGTGCGCCGCCCATAATAAACTGCACACAATCCAGTTCATGAATGTGGTGATACAGATGTCCACCGGATTTTTCACGGATTTTTTTCCAAGAGATTGCAGGTTGTTGCTCTTCCCAGCCGTTGCGGGCCGAGTGACAATACAGTACCTTGCCGATCACCCCTTGTTGAATCAGTTCTTTGGCATGATGGACACCATTGAAAAAATTCATGATATGTCCCGCCATAAAGATCACACCGTTTTCCTCACAGGCACGCACCATCTCGTCACAGTCTTGGTAACTGAGGGCAATCGGTTTCTCACAAAAAACGTGCTTTTTATGTTTTGCCGCTAAAATAACCGGCTCTTTATGCAAATAGTTTGGGGTTGCCACAATCACACAGTCCACATCGGCACGGTTAATCGCCTGTTCTAAACTGGATGCGGCATCACAACCCAATTCGGCGGCAATTGTCTCACCGTTGTCGGGGTCGTATACCACAGTAATGTTGGCATCTTCGGTTTCTTGCATAATGCGCGCCAAATCTGCCCCAAAATAGCCGACGCCGATGACAGCATAATTAATCATTTTTTTCTCCTCACATTGAATTACGGTTTAATACTGATATTTGAATTTGCAATAATTTGATTATTTGACGGATCCTTCAGACAATCCTCCTGCAATCTTGTTTTGGATAAAACAGAAGAAAATCACGGACGGAATAACCACCAACACCGATGCCGCCATCATATCGCCCCAATCTAAAATTTCTGCGCCGTTTAATGAACGCAGGGCAACGGCAACCGTCATTTTGCTGGTATCATTCACCAGAATTAAGGCATATAAGAATTCGTTCCACGCATTGATAAAGGTGTAGATTGCGGTGGCGACAATGCCCGGTGCGACCAATGGCAGTACGATTTTAAAGAACACCGTGAATTTATTGGCGCCGTCAATCCGAGCGGCTTCTTCTATTTCTATCGGCACGGTGCGGAAAAAGCCGACTAGCAGCCAAACCGCATAAGGCACACTGAACGACAGATAGACAATAATCAGTCCGGTGGTTGTGTTGGTTAATCCGACTTTTGCCATGGCAATGGAATAGGGAATCGCCAATAAAATCGGTGGAAAAATATAGGTGGTGATCAGCAATTTCGACATGATTGCGCCCAACTTAGGGAAGAAGCGCACAATGCCGTAGGCTGCCATCGAAGAAATAACGATGGCGATAAACGTTGTCACCAGGGCAATCAGCAAGCTGTTTTTAATGTTTACTGCGAAATTCAAGCCGTTGATCACATGATCGAAGTAATCGAGGGTTAATACTTTCGGCCAGAAGCGCGTCGGATCGCTGGTTAATTCTCCTTTGCCTTTCAGTGAGGAGATCACAATCCAAACCAATGGGAATACCGCAATAATGGTGGCGACAGTCAAAAACAGATACGAGATAATATCACCAAAAATTGAGCTTTTCTTTTTCATCATTTATTCCCCTTCTTTTTCCCAGCGGTTGATCACTTTGAAGTAGATAAAGCAGATTAGCAGCAGGAAGATAAACAACAGCACCGTAACCGCCGAAGAACGACCCAGCATTTTAGTGCCCCAGCCCATGTTGTAGGCATAAATTGGAATGGTCATCGTGGAGTTCGCCGGACCGCCGCCGGTGATTAGATAAATAATATCGAAGTTATTAAACACCCAGACGGTTCTCAGTACCACCAATAAGCCGATCACTACTTTAATGTGCGGTAACGTAATGTGGCGGAAAACCTGCCAGGCATTAGCCCCGTCAATTTTGGCGGCTTCATATTGCTCTGCCGGCACGGTTTGCAAAGCGGATAAAACGTTTACCATGATCAACGGAGCACCAAACCAGATGTTGATAAACACCAGACTGACAAATGCCCAAGAGCTGTCGGACAAGAAACTAGGTGCAATGTCCATCAGCCCCAGTTTGGTGATCATATTCGGCAAGTAGCCGTAAACGCCGTTGAGAATCCATTGCCAAGAAAAGGCGATAACAATGGTTGGAAATGCCCAAGGAATAATCAGCAAAATTTTATATAGCCACTGCAGATGGCGGATACGATTTAAGGCAATTGCTAAGGCAAATCCGACCAATACTTGCCCGACCAGTGATAGCACTGTCCATTTAATCGAGTTGAAAAATGCCCACCAAAACTGCGGATCGATCAACACCGCACGGTAGTTGTCAAACCCAACAAAGCTGTAGTGGGGCATGATCAAATTTTTGTTGGTAAAGCTGTAAAAAATGCTGGAAAGAAACGGATAAACAAACAGCGCCGAGACGACCAGCATCGCCGGCAACACAAAAATCCAGCGGGTATAGCTTTTTTGAAGCATAAGTAACCTCCTCTCCATTAAAACAGAGCACGGAAATAACGGGGTTATTGAATTAGGGTGGGTCGAAGCCAGCAAACAGCAGCTCGCCTCGACCCGGAGCGTCTATTTTGCAGTCACTGTTGCAAACAACTCGTTCAGTTGTTTTTCTGCTTTTTGTGCCGCAGTCATTGGATCGGTACCGTGTGTCACAATATCTTGGAACATCGCTTCAATAATGTGTTGGTTAGTCAGCAATCCGCCTTGCACACTCGGACCATGTTCATAGCCGATTGCAGTTCCGGTGCGCACCGCACTTTCAATCACTTTTTCTGCATGAGCAAATTGTTGAATCACTGGATTGTCTTTATACGCCGGATCATCTGAAATACCGCTGACTGCCGGCAACATTCCGACCGGAACCGAACTTAAAAATTGAATATAGCGATCTTTTTGATATAAGGTTTCAATAAACGCTTTACTGATTTCCGGGTGTTTACTGCTTTTCCAGACAACGAGCGGAATATTCGAGGTTTCAATACCGTAATCTGGGTCATTTGCATTAATTTTCGGCATCGGGTAAGCATCAATTTGTTCCAAAAGTTGTGGTGAATTCGCTTTTACGCCACCGATTTGGAAGCCGGAATTGAAGTCAAAGGCGGTTTTGCCTTGATAATACAGTGTGGCTTGTTGCAGTACGTTATAGTTAATCGAATCTTTTGGTGAGGTTTCTTGATACATTTTCACCCAGTATTTAATACCGTCCTGCGCCAATGGGCTGGTCAAATCTACTTTTAGATCCGGAGTCAGCAAGCTGCCGCCACCGCTCTTGACGTAGAAATTCAAAAAGCGGGTTGCCATAAAATCATTGGTTCCCATCGGCACCGACAGCCCGTAAACACCGTCTTTGGTTAGTAATTTAGCCGTTTGATACAATTCATCCCAGGTTTTTGGTACTTCCAGATTATTTTGTGCCAACAAATCTTTACGAATCCACATCACTTGCGCGTGGGAATACAGCGGAAGAGAGTAATTTTGGTTATCGACCGTACCTTCGTTAATGGCGGCAGCCGAGAATTTATCCCGTCCCAGGGTATCAATGACATCATTGATGGGTTGCAACGCACCGACATTAATCATTTCCACCACTTGGTTTGGCAGTGCGGTACTCATATCCGGTACATTGCCGGACGCCAGACCGGTTGTCCATTTGGTGTAAAAGTCATTCCAAGAAAAGGTTTCAATCTTGATTTTAACTTGCGGATGTTGTTGCATAAAATCATTGGCTGCCGCTTGAATCACTTCCAGGCGCGGGCCTTGCGTGAACGAGTGCCACACGGTAATATTGCCGGCCAATTCGCCGTTAGTTGCTGTAGGGGCAGCCGTATTTGCTGTTTTGCTGTCATCGCAACCGCTTAGGACAAAAGCACCCAACACCAATGAAGCCGCTGCCGTCATTACTTTTCTGAATTTCATATCATGCTCCTTATGAATAGCTCGTTACAGGGGGTTATAAGAGCGATTGCTCTGTTTGCGGATCAAAAAAATGTGCCCGTTTCATATCAAACGCCAGGCTGATTTTTTCATCCATTTTGATTTGTTGTCTGGAGTGTACAATCGCTTTAATCGGTTGCTCGCCCAAACTGGTGTGAACAATGTATTCTGCGCCCAGTAGTTCTGCCACATTGACTGGTGCGGTAATCATCGCTTTTTGATACGAACCCAATAACAATGGTTCGTTCGAAATATTTTCCGGGCGAATCCCTAAAATGACCGCTTTGCCGACCGCACTTTGGCGCTCTAGTTGCCGATAAGCCTCGTCAGGAATGCTGAGCTGATAGTTATCGGCGGTAACAAAAAAGCCGTTTTCAATTTTGCCGTGCAGGAAATTCATGGTTGGTGCGCCGATAAAACCGGCGACAAACAGATTGTCAGGGTGATCATAAATGGCTTTCGGTGAGCCGATTTGTTTGACCACACCGCCGCTCATCACCACAATTCTATCCGCCATTGTCATTGCTTCGGTTTGATCGTGCGTTACGTACACGGTGGTGGCATTCAAGGTTTTATGAATCCGAATAATTTCGGCACGCATATTGCTGCGTAATTTAGCATCGAGGTTAGACAGCGGTTCGTCCATCAAAAACACTTTTGGTGAACGCACAATGGTTCTGCCAAGCGCCACCCGTTGCCGCTGACCGCCGGACAAGGCTTTTGGCTTGCGATTTAATAACTCGTCTAATCCTAAAATTTTGGCGGCTTCTTTAACCTTGCGATCGATTTCAGCACTGTCTATTTTGCGCAACTTCAAGGCAAACGCCATATTTTCATACACACTCATATGCGGATACAGCGCATATGACTGGAACACCATCGCAATATCACGATCTTTCGGTTCAATATCATTCATTAGCCGATCATCAATATAAAACTCGCCGTCAGAGATACTTTCCAACCCGGCGATCATGCGCAATGTTGTTGATTTTCCGCAGCCTGAAGGGCCGACCAGCGCGATAAATTCTTTGTCTGCGACTTCCAAATTAAAGTCTTGTACGGCTTCAAAACCGTTGGTGTAACGTTTAAAAATATGACGTAGTGATAAAGTAGCCATCTTGGTTTCCTTCGGTCATGGAGTGAAGATTTTTCTGACAAAGGCAGAAATATGATTTAATATGATGCCATAAACATAAGACATCATATATCTAAAATTGGATAGACATATGATGTCCTATCTTTGGATAAATAACCGTGATGAAGATCACAAAATGATAAAAATGAAGAAAATAACCAAAAAAGCAGCAACTTTGGAGTTGCAAGAGGAAATTAAATCGCTGATTTTAGAAAAAAATCTAAAACCGGGCGATTTAATGCCGACCGAAAATGAATTGATTGAGCTTTTGGGGGTTAGCCGTTCTAGCCTACGTGAAGCAATTAAGTCATTAGAAGCACTGCATATTTTGGATATTCATCACGGGATCGGAACCTTTGTCGGCGAATCTTCTCTGGTGCCGATGATTCGTGGCTTGGCATTTCATGCACAATTGCATTTACAAAATGATTTGAAGTGCCTGCTGGATATTTTGGATGTACGTGAGATTTTGCAATATGGTTTTGCACCACTGGCACTGGCAAAAATAAGCGATCAAGCGGTTGAACAGTTGCAACAGCTTGTCGCCACAATAGAACAGAATGCCCGCGATGCCCAATTTTCTGTGGAAGAGGAGCAACAAGTTCACCTCCTGATCTACCGCTCAACCGAAAATCAATTGCTGCTGCAATATTTGGACGCTTTTTGGCAGATTTATCAATTATTGGATCACGAATTACCACCGAATAATATCACCCCGACCGCACTTGCCATGCAATATCGTGACTGGGTTGATGCCATCGAGGCGCGCGACTTGGAGCGTACTCAACATGCGATTCTGGTCTATTTTCAAGGGATCCGCAGACGTTTAACCGCCACCGTTTAACAAGGAGAACACCTTCAATGAATTCAATCAAAGTTGCGCTGATCGGCTGTGGTTTTTTTGGTCAGCAATTGGCTTACGGCTTTCAAAAAAATGGCGCTGAACTGGTCGGAGTGCAAGATATACACCATCAACAGGCAGTGGATTTAGCGACTTCATTAAATACTGTCGCTTACCTTGATGTCGCTGATATGTTGCAACAAACTAAGCCAGATCTGGTATTAATCGCTACCTACAACTATGCGCACCGCCAAGTTGCTGAGCAGGCTTTACAAGCCGGCTGTGCGGTGTTTATCGAAACGCCGTTTGCCACTGAAGCAGAAGATTGCCACCAAATTTTGACCCTGGCGGCGCAGACCGATAAACCGGTATTTATCGGGCATGTGTTGCGTGCTTTACCGGGCTTGCTCAAAGCGAAACAGTTGATTGAACAGCAGGCGCTGGGAAAAATCACCGTTGCCAGAGCTAACCGCCAGCGCTGGATTGATTCGGCACGGGATAAAAACTGGTGGAAAAATGATATCAAATTAACCGGCGGCAAGCTGTTGCATGAAATTCACGAACTGGATTTATTGTGTTGGCTGTTGGGCGAAGTCGACTCGGTTTATGCCCAATCCACCAATCGCGCTCATTCAGACACACCGGATAACCATGATATTATTCAACTGTTGCTGCAATTTAAAAGCGGCGTTTTTGGCTCGTTGGAAATGGGTACGGCTTACCGTCTGCATGAATGGGGTATTTCGATTCACGGCGAATTGGGATCGTTGGTAGTGAATTTCTTTACCTCAACGCTCACGTTGTCGTTTGCTGACGGACGTCGCCAGCAGTTTAATTTATACGATGAATTTGAGGCGGATTTGTCGTTGCGCGAAAACGGAAAAAGTACGCAAAAATACAACCAAATTAATGAACTCTGTCCGTTTTGGCTGAGTCGTGCAGTAGAAATTGAAGCGCTAAGCGTGTTGCAGCACTTGCAAGGACAACAGCATAGTGTTTTACATGACAGCCCGGCGCGAGCTGTTTGCGTTGCGGTGGCAGCTAAGCGTTCAATTCAGGAAAAAGTGTTGATCAAAGTGCAATATGATTAATCCTGTATTTTCCCTGACCGCACTTTTTAGTTAAACTGAATGTCTGAAATCAACATAGATTAATTTAAAAGGACAACGATTATCGAAGCGTGGCAGCGTGGCTTTGTGCTACATCGCAGACCCTACAATGAAACCAGTCTGTTGGTCGATCTTTTCACTGAGGAGAGCGGACGTTTGACCGTGCTGGCGAAAGGCGCACGGGCAAAGCGTTCGGCGTTGAAAAGCCTGTTGCAGCCGTTTACACCATTGTTGTTGCGTTGGACAGGCAAAGGTGATTTGAAGATTTTGACCAAAGCGGAGGCGATTTCGCTCGCCTTGCCGTTGGAGCATACCGCACTTTACAGCGCTTTTTATATCAATGAGTTGGTATGTAGGGTGATCGAAACCGAAGCGCCTTATCCACAACTGTTTCAGGATTATCTGCACTGTTTGACCGCACTTGCCACTTGCCATATCAGCCATGCCGACAATGAAAGTGCGGTTCATACAGCAGTTGAACCATGCTTACGCAAATTTGAATTTCAGCTGCTGCAAACGCTCGGTTATGGTGTGGATTTCCTGCATTGCGCTGGTTCGGGCTTGCCGATTGAGCCGCAGATGAGTTATCAATACCGTGCTGAACAGGGCTTTATCGCCTCGCTGCTCAAAAACAACCAAACCTTTTACGGTGATGAACTGCTGATCTTCGCCAGCTTAGCCTTCGACAAACTGGGCACCGAACAAAAACATATCCTGCAAGCTGCCAAACGCTTTACCCGTATGGCGTTGAAGCCCTATCTCGGCAGCCAACCCTTGAAAAGCCGTGAGCTGTTTCAAGGGATTTTACCGGGTAAAATTAAATGATGGCACGTCCTAGCCTTTCGAACGCAGGTTAAACTCTGCCAACGCTTGGTCAAATTGTTCAGCGACCGCACTATCTTCCGCAGAAAACAGTGATGAGGTGATGGTGATGAAAGAGCAGATTAAAAAACCCGGAATAATTTCGTACAGCTTGGCTAAATCCGCCCAACCAAGATACTGCATTAACGGACTCCATACCACCACCGTCACTGCGCCGCAAAGCATGCCCCACAGGGCGGCTGACGAGGTGATATTGCGATTAAACAGCGATAAAATCACCACCGGTCCGAATGCGGCGCCGAACCCCGCCCAGGCATAAGACACCAGTTTCATCACCCCCGAAGAGGGATCTTGTGCAATCAGAATGGCAATGGCGGAAATCACCAAAACCATAAAACGTCCGACCCAGACCAGCTCATTGCTGGAAGCGGTTTTGCGTAGAAAACCTTTATAGAAATCTTCCGTTACCGCAGCAGAACACATCAGTAATTGTGCGGATAAGGTGCTCATCACCGCCGCCAAAATAGCAGACAGTACAATGCCGACAATCCAAGGATTAAACATCAAACGGGATAATTCAATAAACACTGATTCGGCGTTGTCTAACGGAATTTGATTGGCACTAAAATAGGCCAAGCCGAAATAACCGACCGCCACTGCACCGCCAAGACATAAAAACATCCAAGTAATCCCGATTTTGCGCGCATTTTGTAGTGATTGCACCGAGTCCGCCGCCATGAAGCGGGCTAGAATATGCGGCTGTCCGAAATAACCCAGTCCCCAAGCCAACGCCGAGATCACACCGATGCCGGACACATTGTGCAACCAGTTGGCATACGGAATACCGGTCATTTCCGATTTTGCGGTTAATGCCAAATTGATGTCTTCCCAGGTTAAATGCAGCAACACCATCACCGGCGCCAGCAAGAGGGCAAAAATCATTAAAGTGGCTTGAATGGTGTCGCTCCAAGAGACCGCTAAATAGCCACCGATAAAGGTGTAGGTGATGGTTGCCAGCGCGCCCAGCCAAAGTGCGGTCGAATAATCCAGTCCCAGTAGGCTTTGAAACAATTTTGCACCGGCAACGACACCGGAAGCACAATAGATGGTGAAGAAAAACAGAATAATCGAAGAGGAGATGATTTTCAGTGCTTTCTTTTGTTGCGGAAAACGCTGGGCAAAAAATTCCGGTAAGGTGAGCGCATTTTTATATTTTTCGGTAAAAATCCGCAAGCGGGCTGCCACCACCCGATAATTAAAATAAGCACCGATGGTCAAACCGACAGCGATCCAAGCCTCCGACAGGCCGGATATAAAGATCGCCCCGGGCAAGCCCATCAGCAACCAGCCGGACATATCGGAAGCCCCGGCCGACATTGCCGTGACGAAGCTGCCCATTTTGCGCCCGCCTAAAATGTAGTCGTCGAAATTTTGGGTGGAGCGGTAAGCATAAACGCCTATCCCCAAAATAATCAGCAGATATAACCCGAACGTGATATAAATTTGATAGTTTTGCATAGTTCTTCCTATAAGATTATTGTTCTTGTGTTGCCATTAAAGAGGCATTGCCGCCAGCAGCAGTGGTGTTTTCACTGCGCGAAAATTCATCGTAAAGCGGCATAATATCCTGTGTTTGTTGCCAATCATAACATTTAAAAATCGCATCACGGCTTTGCTGTAAAGCTAAACGCTGTGCTGCGCTCAATGGCGCTAAAAACACGCCTTTTTGGCAATCTTTCCACTGTGTGGCAATCCGCACGCCGCTTTGTGGTGATTGCGCCAACGGATGTGACGGTTCGACCACAATCGAGAACCCGTGCGCCCGTAGCCTCTCTGCCGCCTGTTGTGCTGCTTGAAGATCACCGTTTAAAATCGCCACCTCGCCGCTAAAATACGCCAGCGTATTTTCTTCGCCGGTAATACTGTCGAGTTGCGGTTTTGCATGAAGCAAGGTTTTTTCATCACCGAAGCGGCTGTAGTAATCCGTTGCGCGGGTCAGGCGCTGCAAGTAAAATTCGCCACCGGCTTTCGGGCCGGTGCCGGACAAACTGTGTCCACCGAACGGCTGCACGCCAACCACTGCACCGACAATGTTACGGTTTACATAAAAATTACCGCACTTGAGATGACGTTCGACAAAATCAATCTGCTTGCGAATCCGGCTATGGCAACCGCCGGTCAACGCATACCCTTTGGCATTTACCGCCTGCAACTGCTGTGCTAACTGTGCTTTGCGGTAAGGCACGATATGTAAAATCGGCCCGAACACTTCTCGTTGCAACTGCTGCAAATCATCCAGCAGGTAGATCGCAGGCGCAACATAGTGGCCTTGCGCCTGCGCTTCGGGGTTATCCGCACTTTCCAATTCGATATAGCGGCGTGCAAGCCCACGCATTTTGGCTTTGTGCACCAGCAGATTGCGCTTGGCTTCCTCATCGATCACCGGTCCGATATCGGTCGCCAGCAGGGCAGGATTGCCCAGTGTCAGTTCTTGTAGCGCCTGTGCCAACATAGTATAGAGTTTGTCTGCTACTTCTTGTTGCAACAACAGCACGCGCAATGCGGAACAACGCTGTCCGGCGGAGTCGAAAGCCGAACTCAGCACGTCCGCCACCACTTGCTCGGACAATGCCGATGAGTCTACGACCAACACATTTTGTCCGCCGGTTTCGGCGATTAACACCGGTTCGTTTTCGGCTTGGGCGCATTGTTCGGCAATCAGTTTGGCGACGTCGGTCGAACCGGTGAAGACGATAGCATCGAACGGCAGCTTGACCAAGGCCGCACCGACATCGCCTGCACCCAAGATCAGCTGTAAGGCGCTGCGTGGTAAACCGGCTTGATAGAACAAGTTGACTGCGGCATACGCAATTAAAGACGTTTGCTCCGCCGGTTTGGCGATCACCGCATTACCGGCGGCAAGAGCGGCAGCAATTTGTCCGGTAAAAATAGCCAACGGAAAATTCCACGGCGAAATACAAAGTGCGGTTCCTCTTGCTGGCGCCAGTCTGCCGCATTGCTGCAAATCGTCTAGCTGAGCGGCGTAATAACGCAAAAAATCAATCGCTTCACGCAGCTCGGCAATGGCATTCGGCAGAGTTTTCCCCGCTTCTAAAACCGCCAGTTTCATCAATAAACCATGATGTTGCTGATATAAATCTGCTGTTTTGCGCAAAACCTGGGCACGCTGTACCGCACTTTGTGCTTGCCATTCGCTCTGGCGGGCGGCATTGAAGATCGGTTCAAGATGCTCGGGCGCAAAAAACGTCACCTCGGCAACGACTTGATTCAGATCTGCCGGATTGCGCACCGGATGTGGCGTTAAATGACTGGCTTCATTGTCCACCGCCAATAGCGATCTTGCGTTAGCAATCTGTGCTTGATTAAGCGCCTGCTCCAATTTATCCAATTCTAATTCATTGGTGAGATCAAAGCCCGATGAGTTGAGCCGATCGGCAAACAGCGCCGACGGCGCACGCACCGCTCTGTTTTCCTCTCCTTGAGATGCAGCGTAATGTTGCCAAGGCGGTGTCATCAATTGTGCTGCTGGTATGCTTTCGTCGACCAATTGGTGCACAAACGAGGAGTTCGCCCCGTTTTCCAGCAAACGGCGCACCAAATAGGCCAGTAAGGTTTCGTGCGTGCCGACCGGTGCATAAACCCGAACCAGCCGGTTGAAATCCTGCCGGTCGATCAGTTGGTCATATAACGTTTCGCCCATGCCGTGCAGACATTGAAATTCATACCGTTTATCGTGTCCCAATTCGTAAATCGTACACAGCGTTTGCACATTGTGGGTCGCAAACTGCGGATAAACCACATCTTGCGCCGCCAGCAATTTTTGCGCACAAGCCAAATAGGCAATATCGGTGTGGTTTTTTCGGGTATAAAGCGGAAAGCCGTCCAAGCCGTCGGCTTGCGCCCATTTAATTTCACTGTCCCAATACGCGCCTTTTACCAGACGGATCATCAAATAGGCGGATTTTTCCCTAGCCAACGCAATCAGGTAATCAATCACATAAGGACAGCGTTTAGAATACGCCTGCACCACAAAACCGATGCCGCGATAGCCTTTCAGTTCCGGTTCGTCGAGTAGTTTTTCGACCAAATCCAGTGACAGCTCCAGCCGACTTGCCTCCTCAGCATCAATATTCACACTGATGTTATACTGCTTTGCCAGCAGGTACAGCCGTTTCAGTTTGGGATAAAGCTCCGTCATCACCCGATCATATTGTGCGCGGCTGTAACGGGGATGAATCGCCGATAGCTTAACAGAAACACTGTTCGCGCGATAAATATCGCTATGCGCTGCTTTGCCGACGGTTTCGATCGCGGTTAAGTAGTCTTGAAAATAGCGCTCCGCATCTGCTTGAGTCAGCGCTGCTTCGCCCAACATATCGAAAGAGAAGCAGTATCCTTTTTCCGTGCGCTTTTTCGTGCGGTTTAACGCCTCTTGAATATTAATGCCAGTGACAAACTGCTCCCCCAGCACTTTCATTGCCTGCACCATCGCCAATCTCATCATCGGCGCAGAAAGCCGGGCGAAGCTGCGGGTCAAGGCGCTGGACAGCGTCTCTGGATCAAAAGAGCGGCTCAAATTTTTACCCAGCAACAGCCCGTAGCTGGCGGCATTGATGAAAAAAGAGGAGGATTTGCCGATATGTGCGCGCCAATCGCCCTCTTTTAACTTATCGTGAATCAATTCGTCACGGGTTTGATTGTCTGGAATCCGCAGCAAGGCTTCCGCCAGACACATCAATGCAATTCCCTCTTCGTCGCCTAAGGAAAACTCTTTCATCAGCGCATCTACGCCGTACTCTTTTTTCTTGATATTACGTACTCGATTAATCAAATCAA
Organism: Testudinibacter sp. 'clade 2'; assembly: GCF_006227735.1. Classification (NCBI taxonomy): domain Bacteria; kingdom Pseudomonadati; phylum Pseudomonadota; class Gammaproteobacteria; order Pasteurellales; family Pasteurellaceae; genus Testudinibacter; species Testudinibacter sp. 'clade 2'. Next base: position 31,177 of record NZ_VDHB01000054.1, on the reverse strand, counting down.
TACCGTTTTGCGTAATCCGTGCTTGCTGTTCGGTAGTAAAAATTAAGCTTTTTTGTAAGGCATCGATAGCGTCTTTTTCATGAATTCGATAGTGTTTGCTGATATTTTGGCGTGTCGGGGGATAATGTTTGGCGAGATGAAATTGCATGGCAAAGCCTCTTTGTTAAATAATTATTAAAAATTAGCAAAAAAAACGTTACTCGCAAATCTGATTATTATTGTTTTGTGAAACTAATCACTGTTTTCTTCATTATTAGGGGCTGTTGAGATCTGAATTAAAAACATGTGATATGGCTATCTTCGTCCTTACCAAGCTTGGCAGCACGTATTGAAAAGCTGAGCGCTGTTTTAAAGCGTGCTGCTGAGTAAGTTGGAAGCTTAACATTTGGAAGCTTAAAATGACGAACCCGGTTGCTGCAAAAACGCCTGCTCTTCCGCACTGCTTTCTCTGTTTAAAACGAAATTGCGGTGGGGAAAGCGTCCGAAGCGATCGATTATTACCTTATGTTGCTCGGCAAAATCCAATACCAGCGGATTATTCAGCGCTGCAAACAGTGGCAGCCCTTCCGCCTGCACAGCTTGAGATTCACTGTGCATATAGGGCAGCAGTAAAAATTGGCGTTGCTGCAGATTTAACTCGGCATAAGCCGCCAATTGCACGCTTTCCCGTGCTAATTGCAACGCTCGCTCATCTTGCGCAAAGGCGAGTGGGCTATCGCGATGCAAATTACGCGAAAATTGATCCAGCACGATGATTTCCGCTAAACGCCCATAAATGGAGTCACGCCAGAGCAAACATTGATTATTGACCACTGCTTGCCATAATTCACTAAACTTGAGCCTGATTTGCTGATCAAATTCCTCACTTTTCGCAAATCAATACGGCTGGTTTTTTTGATCAAACCAGAAATCTAAGACCTGTTGTATTTGTTGTGCCATGATGTTTACTCCTGTATTTATCGGTTCCCTATTGTAGCAACCGCACTTGGCTTATGCTATCAGCTCTTACAAGATGCTCCGGCTTTGTGCAGCTTGCCAAAATCATTTTTCGGGTTCGGTTTGCTGATATTGTTTGGCGCGCCTTTTTGCACCGGGAAAATCGAATCCATTTGCCAGGCATTCCAACCGCCGTCATAGATCACGGTATTGGTCCAGCCGGTGAGTTGGGTGATAAACCACGGCACACCGGCACGCCAGCCGGTGCCGCAGTAAAATGCCAAGTGATCACCGCGCTGAATGCCTTGCCCTTGCCATAAATTAAAAATTTCATATGGGTTGCGCAAGGTGCCGTCCGGATCGTAATAATCCGCCACGTTGGAGGAGTCGGTGCCGGCAAAGCCCCAAATAGCGCCTTGCGGTTCGCCCTTGCCCGGAATGTAGTCATAACCGCTGACTTTGCCGGTATATTCGTCCCACGAGCGAATGCTGACCAGTTTTAAGTGATACTTCTTCATTTGGTCGATGGCTTGCTGCGGCATCGAAATAGTGTATTGCGGATTTTGCGGAATGGTTGCACCGAAAGCGGCAACCGGCTCAGGAATGTTCACTTTGGTTTCAGTCGGATAATCCAGATCTTTCCACATATACAAACCGCCGTTCAAATAACGCACGTCTTGCACCCCAGCCCATTTCAACGCCCAAAAAATCCGCAATGCCGCCAGTTGATTGTCGGAGTACAGCACGACGGTTTTATCTTTATCGATGCCGTTTTTAATCAAATTCTGTTCAATCAGCGCCGGATCGGACAGATTCCACACGGGGGCATTTTCGACCCAATCAGTATCAAAATGGTAAGCGCCAGCGATATGTTGAACATAGCTGTTGGCTTTTTCTAATGGGCCCCACGACACTTCAAATACCATCAGGTTGCTTGGATCATTATTAAAACTCTCCGCTTTTTCGCCGTTCATCACCGCATTCAGCCATTGTGGTGACACACTCCAAGCATAATTCGGAAATTTCTCCAACGGGTTGCTCGCAACATTGGCGTAGTTGATAAACTCGTTAAATACCCGCACTTTGTAGCCTTTTGCCGCAAATTCGGCGCTGATTCGCTCCAAATCATCGAGATTATCGTCATAAAACACAAGGGTTTTATCTTTGCTGATCCCCTTATCGGCGGCAAATGCCTCAAATCGGTCAGCCGAAATATTGTCCAACCAAGTGGTGCTGAATTGGATTGCGCCCGTGATGTGTCCACCGCGAATCGCATTTGCGCTTTTGAAGCCGTTATACAGACTGTCGTGACGGCTGTCGATAATCACATATTCAGGATTATCCAGATTTTTTAGCAGCTCAGCGGTGTCAATCGTGGTGACAGTTTGGTTATCGCAAGCGGTCAGGGCTAAACCGACGGCGAGGGCAAGTGTGGTTTTTTGCCATAGTTTCATTAGGTTATCTCCAATTTATATGGATTATGCGGAACAATGTAGTTTGCTGAAAAAACGTGAAGTCAGCCAGACACCGATGATCATCATCAAGGTTGCCAACCAGCCTTGCCAAGAGAAATAGGCGGTGGCGACTAAGGTGTTGGCAATGGTGCAGCCGCCGGACAGTGCGGCACCAATGCCCATCAAGCAGCCGCCGACCGCACTTTTAGCTAATTGAATGGGTGCTGGCGTACGCAGGCACAACTCGCCACTGAGTTTTGCTGCCAGCAATGCGCCAAGCGGAATGCCGATCACCAGATAGGTTCCCCAATTTAGGTAACGACTTTGCCCGGTGACCAGATATTGAATCAGGTTGGCAGACGGCACGCTGATCCCCAAGCCAAAATTGCGTCCGCTCGGCGCACTCAGCAGCCAAGCGGCGATGCCGATTGCGCCAAGCAAAGCGCCGAGTAGTATTGGATTACGATAGGGTTTTAATAAAAAGAGATTTGAACCGCACTTTGTGGTTGTTTTGGGTAGAGAGGTTGAGCTTTTTAGCCAGCGGTAACTCACCAGTGCGGTGGTGGCGACCAACAGCGCAACCAAAATCCAAGGTGAAATATTTAAGGTTTGGTCGATATTGCCATACTCCGGCGGATCTGCCAGCAGCGGTCGAAACCAGGCTTTCAGCACGCCTCCCTGCGCGGCTGCCATCGTCAACGCAAAAATCAGCACGGTAAACCAGTTATTGATCTTGCCTTCACCACTGCGATACCAGCCACCGGTGGTGCAACACCCGGAAAATGCCATACCGACACCAAACAGCAGCCCACCGATCAACGTTGCCAACAGCGGCAAACTGTCGCTAGGCAGCGTCAAAACGCCAAAACTTTGCAATGAAAACAGCGCAATCGACTGCAAACTGACTGCAATCAACACAACAATTAGAAAAGGGTGGATTTTTGCCGCAGGCAAATCACGAAAAGCAGACGTCAGGCAAAAACGCCCACGCTGTAACACAAAGCCGAAAATCAGCCCAAGAAACAAGCCACTGAGAGTCATAGATTAAACCTTAATACTATGAGAAAGAGAGGGAATTATTACAGCATAAAATTGTTGTTAAGGCGAGGGGGAATTTTGAATCCCCGTTTTTATTCCTATTTCAAATAGATTTTATTCGGTGTGTGTCAATGCCGGTCATGTTTCACTGGCGAAGGTGTTGTTGCAAGGGAGGATGTAAAAATTTGCACAGTGATTGGGTTGCGATTAGGTGGAGAGCCTGATGGTGCAAGTTTACAATTTGTGCCTTTTTTCCATTTGATTTATAAGTAAAATCTAAGAATTGTAATTATTTTTTCAGCACAAGTTACAAACTTGCGCTATCAACAGACCCTAACACGTAAGGCAGATTTTTACAGGGCAGAACAAGCGCAGCGGTTTCTGCCTTCACACTGCCTAAAAAATGCGGTAGTTCTGGAAAGTATGCTGCCTATTTTTTACCTTATTCCTCTTGCGTTTTTCAACAGCATATTTTTCAGGTCAGCAACAAGCATTCCGCTACGAACTCGACAAAACTTCTGACGGTTGGCACAAACCCCCGATTTTTGTAATAAATCGCATACAGTGGCACCGGGTCGAGAGTCCAATCGGGCAATAGCTTGATCCAGCTTGGATTGATCAAACTACCGACTTCCGGCAGCAGCGCAATCCCGATATTATCGTTCACCAACTCAGCCAACAGTCCGGCATCGTTAGCATTGACTCGTTTGTTGGCGTTGACTTTTTCACTTTTCCCGTGTTGATGGAATAGCCATTCACGTCCGTCACTTTTGTGTAACAAAGTATGTTGTGCCAATTGATCTGGGGTCTGCGGTGTGCCGTTTTGGTGCAGATAGTCGACAGAGGCGTACAGTCCCAATGTCATCTCGCCCACCTTCTTCGCGACCAAATCCTCTTGTTCGGGCGAGCCGACGCGCAGTGCAATATCAATCCCATCTTGAATCATATTGATTCGGCGATTTTCCATATGAATATCCAACGACACCTCAGGATAGCGGCGGAGGTATTGTCCCAAGTGCGGTGTGATACAGTGGCGCAACACTTCGCTCGACAGCGATATGCGCAGCAATCCGCGTGGTGTACTCAGACTTTGTGCCACGCTGTTGACCGCATTGTCGGCACATTCCAACATCATGATGGCGTGGCGGTAAAAAGGTTCGCCCAGTTCATTTAAACGCACGCCGTTGCGCCCGCGATCCAGCAGTTTACTGCCAAGTGCGGTTTCCAATTCGGTCAAACGGCGGCTTAAACGGGATTTGGGCAGGTTCAGTTGCTCTGCTGCACGGCTCAAACTGCCGGCTTGCACCGTTGCGACAAAAAAGCGCATATCATTCAGGTCAATTCGTTCCATTTATGCAACCTTAAGTTTGATTTTTGTATCTTGTTCACATTTCGCAACGATTATAAACTGCACCCATCAATTCAGCAATCTGGATAACCAAGGAGGACAATATGCGTATTCCTGAACTGAACCGAATTAATGAACTGGCACGTAAAGCCAAGCTGACCGCACTTTCGCTGGCGGAATTAAATGAGCGTGATCGCTTGAGACAACGCTATCTCATGGCGATTCGCGGACAAGTCAATAATTCACTTGCCAGCGTGACGGTGGTCGATCCGCTCGGCAATGACGTAACACCGCTGAAACTGCGCCAAGCGCAACGCAGTGGCATGATGACAAATTAATGAATAATAAAGGAAAACACTATGCGTACTATTAACAAAATTTATTCAGCCCCGAGCAAACATTGGGTTGGCGATGGCTTTTATGTTTCTCCGCTGTTTTCACATATGGCGGACGACAAATTTACCAGCCCGTTTTTGATGTTGGATTATGCCATGCCACAACGGTTTGCGCCAAATGAGGCTAATCCACGCGGTGTCGGATCACATCCGCATGCCGGCTTTGAAACCGTGACCATTGCACTGCAAGGGGAGGTGGAACACCGTGATAGCACTGGTAATGGCGGTGTGATCGGCACTGGCGATGTACAATGGATGACCGCCGGACGGGGTATTGTGCACCAAGAGTTCCATAGCGAGCGTTTTAGTCGTGAAGGCGGAATGTTTGAAATGGTGCAATTGTGGGTGAATCTGCCGGCGAAAGATAAAAACGCTGAGGCAGGTTATCAAAGCATTCCGGCTGCCAAGATTCCGGTGGTTGAATTGGCGGATTCTGAGTCGACAAAGAGTGCTGGCAGTTTGCGGGTGATCGCCGGTAATTACGACGGCAACCAAGGCGCAGCACGCACGTTTACCGAGTTGAATATGTGGGAAATTGACCTCAATCCAAACGGGAAAACCGTGCTGACGATTCCGGCGGAACACAATCTGATGTTAGTGGCGTTGCGTGGCAATGCGTTGATTAACAATGATAAAGTCGCACGCCCGACCGAGTTGGTGACTTTCAAGCAAGAAGCTGGCGCAATCAGTTTGCAAGCCGGTGATGAAGCCGTGAAACTGCTGCTGCTCAGCGGTGTGCCGATTGATGAACCGATTGCAGCGCACGGTCCGTTTGTGATGAACACCCGTGCCGAGTTGGTCGAAAAATTCAATGCGTTTAATCGTGGCGAATTTGGTGCGCTATAGCATGAACTGCTAGCATGAAGCAGAGTAGTATAAAGTCGTGCTGAAAAGTAAAAGTGCGGTTGGGGAGTGATCTCGAACCGCACTTTTGTGTTGTTAATGCTATAAGTGCGGTTTTAATGCAGTGATGCAGCGCTCCACCACTTCCTCAAACGAGCCGTTAATATCAATATGCAGCACGTCAGGTTCGTCTTGTTGCGGCACTTCCAACGTATCAAACTGACTTTTCAGCATATCCACTTTCATATAATGCCCTTTGCGCTGTTTCATTCGGGCTAACACCAGCTCGAAATCTCCTTCCAAAAACAAGAACTTGATATGCTGATTGCCGTCGCGGATGAGATCACGATACTGCTTTTTCAACGCGGAACAGACGATAATTCCGATTTCGCTTTTCTGCTCCAAACTGAATGCTGCATCACGAATGCGTTCTAACCAAGGGGCGCGGTCATCATCATTTAACGGCTGTCCTGATCCCATTTTGAGGATATTGGCACGTGGGTGTAAATCATCGCCGTCGATCAACTTGATCCCCAACCGATGAGCAAGTGCGGTGCCGACAGAGGTTTTTCCAGTGCTGGAAACACCCATTAGAATAAAACTTTTGCCTTTTGTCGATGTCATTGTGTTCTCCTGAAACGGCTACGATTTAGGTAGTAACATAGCCTAAAATAGGAAAAATAGTTACCGATAACAATCAATATGGTGATCTTGATCACGAATTTATTGATAACAATAAATTCAAATATACTTTATTACCTGGATTATTTGAGCTAGATCTCAATTTTACATTTTCATCACAAATATCCCTTTACCACTAAAATAATAAAAAGTATGTTATCGGTAACGTTATTAATCAGAGGAGCCATCTGCTTCTTGGATGGCAGGATGTTAGCGGCAGTTTAACCGCACTTTTAAAAGGATTTCACTATGTTAATTTTAACCTTGCTCGTAGCCATTTTGCTATTACTGGTTATGATCATCAAATTCAAAGTTCATGCCTTTGTCGCCCTGTTGATAGTCAGTTTGCTGACCGCACTTGCCACGGGAATTCCGGTGGATAAAATTCTGCCGACCTTGCTCGGCGGTTTCGGCAGCACTCTGGCATCGGTTGCATTGTTGGTTGGTTTGGGGGCGATGATCGGGCGATTATTGGAGATCACCGGGGGTGCCAAAGTGCTGGCAGACACGTTGATCAATAAATTCGGTGAAAAAAGAGCGCCGCTTGCGTTGGGTATCGCCTCATTGTTGTTCGGTTTTCCGATCTTTTTCGATGCCGGTTTGGTGGTGATGTTGCCGATTATCTTCAGCGTGGCAAAACAGTTCGGTGGCTCGCTGTTCCGCTATGCGTTTCCGGCTGCCGGGGCATTTGCGGTGATGCACGCATTCCTGCCGCCGCATCCGGGCCCGGTTGCGTCCGGTGACTTACTGGGGGCGAATATTGGTCTGTTGGTGATTGTTGGTTTGGTGTGTGCGATCCCGACCTGGTATATTGCGGCCTATTTGTACGGGACATTTTTGGGCAAAAAAATGCATTTGGATCTGCCGAAAGCGTTCTTAAATGCCAATGCCATCAGTGAAACCGCCACGCAAAATCCGCCAAGTTTCCGCAAAGTGTTGAGCATTTTGCTGTTACCGTTGCTGCTGATCATGTTGGATACCGTGTTGAACACCTTAAGTGTGGCAAAAATGGTTGATGGTACAGAAATGTGGGTGCAAATATTGCGTTTCTTGGGCAAAACGCCGATCGCCTTATTAATCACTCTGCTGTGTGCGATTGTGATGTTAAAAGGACAGCGCAGCTATGAGCAAATCGAGAAGATTTGTGACAATGCGCTGGGTCCGATTTGTGCGATTATTCTGGTGACCGGCGCAGGCGGCATGTTCGGCGGCGTATTGCGCGCCAGCGGCATTGGCGATGTCTTGGCTGGCATGCTGTCGGATACCGGGATGCCGGTGATTGTGGCGGCATTTATCATCTCGTTGGCGCTGCGTGTGGCACAAGGTTCGGCAACCGTTGCGCTGACCACCGCTTCTGCGCTAATTGCGCCGACTGTGGCGGCGACCACCGGCTTAAGCGCATTCGATCTCTGTTTTATCGTGATCGCGATTGCTTCCGGTGCGACGGCATTCTCGCATGTTAACGACTCCGGTTTCTGGTTGGTCAGTCGTTTCTTGGAGATGGACACCAAAACCACCTTGAAAACATGGACAGTGATGGAAACCTTAATCGGCTTTGTTGGTTTCACCATCGCTTGTATCGGCAGTATTTTGTTGTAACCTCACCACACTGTGACAACCAACCGCACTTTTCCGCTGTTTTCGGCAGCTAAAGTGCGGTTTTACGTCTTTTCCCCAATCAATAGTTCGCGACAATTTCTGCATTTAGCCGGTTTAATTCCGTGTGAAAAATCACTATGAATGGTACAATTCGCCATTATTTTATTTGATCAAATGAGAATATTATGGCTCGCCAAAAGAAAACCCGCAAAATCAGCGATATTATGCCGGTGCGCAGAACCGACAAAGCACCGCCGCTGGCAACAGTAAAAAGCAAAAAAGGCCGCAAACCGACCCGTTATGAATTGGACGTGCAGGCACGCGAAGAGAAACGCAAGAAAAAACACAAAGGGCTTGATGCCGGTTCTCGTCACAGTGCTGCCGATAAAAATAGCAATAAGCAAAGTGCGGTCAAAGCCGATCCACGGGTCGGCAGCCGCAAAAAAATTCCGTTGATGATCGAAATGGTCAACAAGCCGGAGAAAGGCAAAGTGATTACGCCGATCAAAGTGGAAAGTGCGGTCGTTAAACCGAAAATTGATCCAGCTTTAGAACTGGAACAATTGGAAAACAATGAGTGCTTAAACGAGTTGCTTGACCGTTTGGACGAAGGCAAAACCTTGTCGGCGGAAGATCAGCAATTTGTCGATGACTGCTTGCGCCGGATTGAACAGCTGATGCAAGAGCTGGGGCTGAATGAAGAAGACGAAGATGAAAATAGTGAAGATGCGTTATACCGCACTTTTAATACGATTGATATCAATAAGTTTCGTTAACAAGTGAGTTTTAACGGATGAGCTGGACGATTGTTTTAAGCCTTGTCGCTGTTGTGATTGTGCTGGGATTGGCAAGTTATGCGACATGGCTGTTGCTGGCATTGCGCCGTCAAAAACAAAAAATCGCCGCCGCACGACAAAAACGGCATGATTTTACCTTTGACAGCGTGCAAATTATCGCCAAAGCAATGTTAAACGATGATTGTAATTTATCCGAAGGGGTGCTGCGGCTAAATGCGCTATTGCCGGGGTTGCAACCGCAGGCTTTGGACAAATACAGTGCAATGCAGCAGCTTTATCAGACGGTGATGGAGATGCCGACTCACGAGGCGCGTCGTGCTTTGCCGAAAAATCAGCGGATGCGTTTGGATTTAACCCGTGAAAGCGCCGAAGCCGAACTCGAACAAAAAATCAAATTGGAATTGCGCCAATTGTTGAGTGATATTGAAATAAATAACAGGAAAAATAATGTCAGAAATAGAATGGGATCTCAATCTAATCCAGAAATATAACCAATCCGGGCCACGCTACACTTCTTATCCGACCGCACTTGAGTTTAGCGACGACTACACCGAGCAGGATTTTCTGCAAGCCAGCCAACGCTATCCCGATCGACCGCTGTCGTTGTATGTGCATATTCCGTTCTGCCACAAGCTCTGCTATTTTTGCGCCTGTAACAAAATTATTACCCGTCATCAGCACAAAGCGGATATCTATTTGGATTATCTGGAAAAAGAGGTACAGCAGCGCGCGAAATTGTTTACCCAGCGCAATGTCACTCAAATACATTGGGGTGGTGGCACCCCGACCTATTTAAGCGAGCAGCAATCCGCACGTTTAATGCAAATGCTGCGTGATCATTTCCGGGTTGATCCGGCTGCGGAAATCAGTATTGAGATGGATCCACGTGAAATCGAGCTGTCGATGCTCGATCACCTGCGCCACATCGGTTTCAACCGCATCAGCATGGGGATTCAGGATTTTAATAAAGACGTGCAGACCGCAATCAACCGGATTCAAGATGAAGCATTTATCTTTTCACTGATGAAAAAAGCCCGTGAATTGGGGTTCACTTCGACCAATATTGATTTGATCTATGGTCTGCCGTTCCAAACGGTGGAGAGCTTTATGGCAACCTTGCAACGGGTCAGTGAGCTGAACCCGGATCGCATGAGCGTGTTTAACTACGCGCATTTGCCGTCTCGTTTTGCCGGACAGCACAAAATTAAAGATGCGACGTTGCCGCCGCCGACCAGCAAGTTGACGATTTTGCAAAAAACCATCGAAACCCTGACAGGTGCAGGCTACCGTTTTATTGGCATGGATCACTTTGCCAAACCGGACGATGAACTGGCGATTGCACAGCAAAACGGTGTGCTGCACCGCAATTTCCAAGGTTACACCACTCAAGAAGAAGCCGATTTGCTCGGTTTGGGCGTGTCTGCTATCAGCTTAATGGGCGATCACTATGCTCAAAACCAAAAAGAGTTGAAGCAGTATTATGCCGATGTGGAAGATCACGGCAATGCGCTGCACAAAGGTTTCGTCATGAGCCAAGAAGATTGCTTGCGCCGTGATGTGATCAAAGCGCTAATTTGCAATTTCAAATTGGATTATGCGCCATTGGAGCTGCAATACGGTATTGATTTCAAAGCCCATTTTGCCGAAGATTTGGCACTGTTAAAACCATTGGCAGAAGACGGCTTACTCACTCTTGGCGATACCACCCTAACCGTTTCTGCTAAAGGGCGGTTACTGATCCGCAATATCTGTTTGTGCTTCGACACTTACTCACGACAGCTGGCTAAACGCCAGCAGTTTTCAAGAATTATTTAATCGTTATTATTGGTGGGCTAATAGGGATATTAGCCCATTTTTATCTTTGATAAGGATAAAACAGCCCTAAGATAACCGTAAGATTTTTAAGATTAAAGTGCGGTCAGGAAAATAAGTCATTTAATCCTTCAGCAATAGTTGGATGAGTAAAAATCTGATTTTTCAGATAATCAGCCGGAATGTGATGATCCATTGCCATTTTGAATAGGTTAATGATTTCATGGGCTTCCGCACAAAATAGGGTAACACCCAAAATTTGATTATTGCCGCTATCAATAATCGCTTTTAATAAGCCATCGGTTTGATTTAATATTTTAGCCTTTGGAATTGCCTCTGCACGCAGGGTGGCAATACGATAAGGTCTTCCGCTCTTAGCAGCTTGGCTCTCTGTCATACCAATTTGTGCCAGTGGTGGTTCGGTGAACACGGTGGTTGGAAAGTGCGGTCGATCTTGGGTGTTGCGTTTTCCTTCGCCTAATAACTGTTCGCGCACAATACGGTAGTCATCAAGGGAAATATAGGTAAACTGCGGACTGCCGGCTACATCGCCCATTGCCCAAATATGCGGCGCTGCTTGCAGCTGTGCGTTGGTTTTGATAAAGCCGCGCTCTGTCAGCTCAATTCCGGCGTTTTCCAACGCCAGCCCGTCAGTGTTTGGACGGCGACCAACCGCAAGCAAAACGGCATCTGCACTGAAAGCACCTTGAGAAGTGATGACTTGAGTTTCGTTTAAATGTTGTTCAAAGCGTTTCACATCAGCACCCAAGATAATGTCAACACCTCGAGCTTGCAACACGCGCGTCATTTCATCGGCAATATCACGATCTTCCCGTGGCAGGAACGTATTTCCGCTGTCAATAATCGTTACCTTAGTGCCAAATTGATGATACATAAAGGCAAATTCCAGTGAAATATAACCACCGCCGATAATCACCAAGTGTTTCGGACGTGTGTTCAAAGATAAAATGCCGTTGCTGTTATAGATCTGTTCTCCATCTGCGCCGGGAATATTCAGTTCAACGGGCAGGCTCCCGGTATTGATAAAAATACGCTCGGCAGTGACACGGAATTCGCCGTCGCGTCCACTGAGGAGCACGGTATTTTGATCTTCAAAACGTGCTTTGGCAGTGATGATTTGCACGTTGTCCAGCACATCGAGTTTGCTAAAATTCGCTGCGCGTAATTTGGTGACCAGACTATTTTTCGCTTGCATAGCCTGTTGAAAAACATGATTTTTATCAGCGATAGCTGCATTTTGTTCACCTTCAACCAATAGCTTTTTAGATGGAATGCAGCCGATGTTGATGCAGGTTCCGCCATACATTTGCTCACTGGCCTCAGCCAGAATCACTTGCTGTCCGTGTTTTGCCAGGTCAGCAGCTAGAGTTTTTCCGGCTTTACCAAAGCCGATGATGAGATTTTGAGTGTTCAATTGTTGCATAATTCGATCCTTAAGTATTAAACGAGATTATTTCACATAAAAATAGTAGTTTTAATAATAGATGAATTAGGACAATAACAAGTCTCTATTATGCTCATTATGTACCGAAAAAATCTTATTTCCTGTACATTTTTCAAGCACCATTATAAGCAGATTCTTTCCTAATAAAAATGGTTTCACTGTAATCACATTTTAATTTCTATTACAATAGACTGAATTCATGTAAAACATCGCAAAAGGCAGGGAAATATGATTATCGTAACAGGCGGCGCAGGGTTTATCGGCAGTAACATTATCAAGGCATTAAACGCCATCGGGCGTAAAGATATTTTGGTGGTCGACAATTTAACTGACGGCACCAAATTCGCTAATTTGGTGGATTTGGATATTGCTGATTACTGCGATAAAGAAGATTTTATCGGTTCAATCATCGCCGGTGACGAGTTCGGCGAGATTGAGGCGGTGTTCCACGAGGGCGCGTGTTCCGCCACCACCGAATGGAACGGCAAATATGTGATGAGCAATAACTACGAATATTCCAAAGAGTTGTTGCACTACTGCTTGGATCGCCGTATTCCGTTTTTATATGCGTCTTCTGCCGCAACCTACGGCGACAAAACCGAATTTAAGGAAGCACGTGAATTTGAAGGCCCGTTGAATGTGTACGGCTATTCCAAATTCCTGTTCGACCAATATGTGCGCGAGATCCTGCCGGAAGCGGAATCACCGGTGTGCGGCTTCCGTTATTTCAATGTGTACGGTCCGCGTGAAAACCACAAAGGCAGCATGGCGAGCGTGGCGTTTCATCTGAATAATCAAATTTTGAAAGGCGAAAATCCGAAATTGTTTGCCGGCAGTGAGCATTTCCGCCGTGATTTCGTGTATGTCGGTGATGTAGCGCAAGTGAATATCTGGTGTTGGCAGAACGGTGTTTCCGGCATTTACAACTGCGGCACCGGCAAGGCGGAATCGTTTGAAGCTGTCGCCAAAGCGGTGCTGGCATTCCACCAAACCGGGCAGATTGAAACTATTCCGTTCCCGGAACATCTGAAAAGCCGCTATCAGGAATATACCCAAGCGGATTTAACTAATTTACGCGCCACCGGTTATGACAAACCGTTCAAAACCGTTGCCGAAGGGGTGGCGGAATATATGGCGTGGTTAAACAAAAAGTAACGAATAAAGCAGAATTGGAAAACGTGCAATGAGAATTTTGGTCATTGGCCCGTCTTGGGTCGGCGATATGATGATGTCGCACAGCTTGTATCAAGTATTGAAACAGCGTGATCCCGACTGCGTGATTGATGTGATGGCGCCCAATTGGTGCCGCCCGCTGTTGGCGAGAATGCCGGAAGTGAATCAAGCGATTGCGATGCCGATCGGACACGGCAGTTTTGCCTTGGGCGAACGTTACCGTTTGGGAAAATCACTGCGCAATCGATATGATCAGGCGATTATCCTGCCTAATTCGCTTAAATCGGCGTTTATTCCATTGTTTGCCAAGATTGCGCAACGGCGTGGTTGGAAAGGCGAAAGCCGCTATTTTCTGTTGAATGACTTGCGCAACAACAAACAGGATTATCCGTTAATGGTGCAGCGTTATACCGCACTTGCCTTTGACAAAAGTGCGGTTCCGACGGCAGAGCAATTGCCGATTCCTTATCCTTATTTGCAAGTGGACAGCGCACAGATTGCCAAAACTAAGGCAAAATTTGAGCAGCAAACCGCACTTGCCCAACGTCGTCCGATTATCGGTTTTTGTCCCGGTGCGGAATTTGGTCCGGCAAAACGCTGGCCGCATTACCATTACGCCAAATTGGCGGAATTGTTGATCGCACAGGGCTACCAAATCCATATTTTCGGCTCCGGCAAAGATGATGCCGTCGCCGAGCAAATCCGCAACAGCCTGCCGAGAGCACTGCAACGTTATTGCATCAACCTTGCCGGACAAACCCAGTTGGAAGAAGCGATTGACCTGATTTCTTGTTGCACCGCCGTAGTCAGCAACGACTCCGGCTTAATGCACATTGCCGCCGCCTTGCAACGCCCACTGGTCGCACTCTACGGCCCGACCAGCCCGCAATACACCCCACCGCTCAGCGACAAGGTGGAGATTATCCGTTTAATCGACGGTGGTTTAATCAAAGTGCGCAAAGGCAGTGACAGCAGCGAAGGCTATCACCAAAGTTTGATTGATATTCAACCGGAATTGGTGGTGGGGAAACTCAAGATACTGCTGGGACAATAAATATAGAGCGATAAGTAGGACAACAAATGGAAATAAGTTATCACATCACGGCACAAGAGTTTGCGACCGCACTTGGTCGGATGCAAGCGGCAGCTTATAAACAATCTCCACTTTATTGGAAGTTGGCGCTTTTTCAATTACTGGTTTTTGTCGTGCTTTTTGCGAGTTTCGGCTTTTTTAGTATTGTTGGTTACGACGCCATCCGAGAATATGCCGATTATTATGATAATTCCTTGGTCGATTGGGCGTTCTACGGTTTAATTGCGGCGGTAGTGCTGTATTATTTTTCGCCTATTATATACAACATGACATATACCCGTTTTTACAATAACCACCTTTTTGTTTCGGAAAAAAGTGCTTATATCGGTGAAGCAAAGTTAGTGCTGCAACCGAACGGTATTTTCTGTCAGAATCAAGGCAGCGAAGCGCTGTATTACTATGAAGGAATTTACGGCGTGGAAACGATCAAAGATTTCTTGATCATTCGTATTGATCGCGGAGTGTATCTGCCGATACCGGAGCATGGGTTCAAAAGTAAGCAACAGCGTCAGCAATTTGAATCTGAATTAAATATGAAATTGCATCGGCAAACTATTTCTGCCTAAAAGGGAAGTATCACAGAATACGTGCTAGAAAATAGAAAAAATGGTCGCAATCTTAAAACAAAATGCGACCATTATTTTTTTATTCAATCCCGGTAGTCACCGAGAAACGTCGGCTTTCATTTGCTGCCAGCATAATCAATGTACCACTGCGTTGTGCGGCTAAGTAGCCTTCAGGGCGGCAGGTTGCCGGCAGGACAAAGGCACCGACTTGCTGATCAGCATTATATAAAATCCAGCGGGTGGCATAATTAAATTGTTCAGATGAAAATTTAGTCAGGTAACAATGTCCATCCGGTGATTGCATACGATATTCTAAATCTGTTTGATATTGCTGCAAATCGTCCATGAAAAAGACGATTTCCGGATTGTACAACTCATCATTATCTAAACAAGTCAAATGGTACTCGCCTTGTTTGATTTTTTCATTGAATGCGCTCCATTCCGGCGTTGGTTTGACATGGGCTGGAATGGATTCACGCAATTTAATCGCTGCATCGGGGATGTTTTGGCTGAATGTTGCGCCATGTTCATAACAGTAATTCATATGGCACATATATTGCAGCGGCATCTCGACACTGGCAAGATTAGTGACTTGCATTTGAATATCAAACAGGCTGCTGTCGGCATAAAGAATGACTTTAGGTTGCGCCAGATAATGATCGCCAAAGCCTTTGACATATTCATATTCGCCGCAAAGCGCAATATGCTCATCTTCAAATTCAAGCCAGGCTTTATCCATTGTGGCGCAAGGCATTTCACCGTGCAGAGGGTGCTTATCTTCCGGCGCAGGGCAACCGTTGCGGATTAAACCCGAGTGAAAACTGAAGCAACCGTAAGTATCAATAATTTCGGCACCGCACTTGGGTTCGCTAAACATATTTTTCATCTTCAAGCTATGTCCATTGAAATAAGCATCCCAAATAATTTGTCCGTAGAATGGCAGCACGGTGATAAAGCCTTTTTGGTTACTGATTTTTATCGCTTCGATACCGGAGTTATACTTAAAACCTTCGACCGTAATTTGGCTATTTTGTAAGAGTATTTTTTTCTCGCTACTGAATAGCGCGCTATATAAAGGAATAGTGGTTTTCATTTTTTCTCACCTAATCTTATTTCGTTTCATTGCGTTTGCCGTAGAAATAGTAACCGACATAGGCAAAGCAGAGTAGTGGTACAATAAACGCATGTTGAATTGAGCCGATGGAATCAGAGACTAATCCGTGAATGGCGGGTACGACGGCAGCACCGATAATCGACATCACCACAACCGCCCCTGCGACTTCACGGTGTTCTTGTTCAACCGTGCCCAGCACAGAAGCATAGATTGTCGCCCAGCATGGACCAAATAAAGCGCTGGCAAAAATAGCCGCATAGACCGCAGAGAAATCCGGCACAAACGCGGTGTAAGCCAAGGTGATGACACCTAATACGGAATACCAAACCAGCACCCAATTCGGTTTAAATTTTGTCATCAAGAAATTGGCAATAAATTTGCCGACAAAGAAGCCGATAAAGCTATAGACCATAAAGTCTGAGGCATCGCGTTCATTCATATTGCTTAAATTCAGTGCCAAGCGGATAGTGAAAGACCACACTGCGACTTGCATGCCGACATACAAGAATTGCGCCAAGATCCCTTTTTTGAACGCACTGTTTTTCAGCAAATATTTTAAGGTATCGATAAAGTGTACATCTTGTTTTTCGCCTTCATTAACCGTTTTACATTTCGGAAATTGCGTGACTAAGAATAAAAAAGCAACGGCAATTAAAACAAAAATCAGATATTTATAAGGCTGTAAGGTGTGCTGCAACATTGCCAGTTTAAAATCGTGCAGCTGCTCCGGCGTCATGCCGGCGACTTGTTCGTGCAGGCTGGCTCCTTCTTGGAAGATTAGATATTTGCCCAACAAAATACCGAAAATAGCGCCGATAGGGTAGAAAGTTTGGCTGATATTTAAGCGCAAAGTGGCATAATCTTTATGTCCGATCATTGAACTGTAAGTATTGGCGGAGGTTTCCAAGAAACTTAACCCAATGGCGATCGAAAAAATAGCCGCTAAAAACATGGTGTAAGTCGCCATATGCGAAGCCGGGTAAAACATCAGACAGCCACCGATATATAAGGTTAGACCAATTAAAATAGCGATTTTATAACTGGTTTTCTTAATGATGAGTGAGGCGGGAATAGCGATCAGAAAATAACCGCCATAAAAAGCACTTTGCACCAACGCACTGGCAAAATCGCTTAAGGTGAATACGCTTTTAAACTGGGTGATCAAAATATCATTGAGACTGGCAGCCGCACCCCATAGCGGGAACAGGCAGGAGAGCAAAATGAATTGAAACAGCGGGGTTCTGTTCAGATAGCCGTCAGGCATTTGGATAATATTTTTCATGATACGATTCCTATTGTTGTGCCTGTTTAAAAAGATTAAATTGTGTTTGATCGGGATACGAGGATTGCGTTCCTTTGCCGGTCACGCTGTAAGCCGCATATAACGAAGCTTGCTGCATTGCTTCGAGTACGTTTCCGCTGTGAATATAGTGTTGCGCAAAACAGCCGATAAAGGCGTCGCCTGCACCACTGGTATCGACGGCATTGACTTTGCAAGGCGGCACTTTCACGATTTGATCACCGTACAGCCAAACCGAGCCTTTGTCGCCTAAGGTAACAATCAGGTTTTTCAACCCTTTTTCCAGTAAGAAGTGTGCGGCGGCTTGAACTTGATCCATATTAGCAACCGGCATACCGGTCAAAATTTCCAGTTCGGTTTCGTTCGGCATAAAAAAATCACACTTACAGGCGTATTCAAGCGAAAGCGCTTTGCTGGCCGGAGCAGGATTTAAGATCACTTGAATTCCGTAGCGATTGGCAAAGTCAATGGCGTAATACACGGTTTCTAATGGAATTTCCAACTGGAGAATAATTAATTTACACTGTTGCAATTCAGCGGCAGCGCGATCAATGTCTTCCGGTTTTAAGTGCGCATTGGCACCTTTGATAATTAAGATTCGGTTTTGTGAACTGGAGTCGACAAAAATAGGCGCGACACCGCTAGAGACACCGCTGACTTTTTCAACGTATTGCGTGTTAATCCCGTTTTGTTGAAAATTACGCAGGGTATTCTCTGCAAAAATATCATCCCCGACTTTGGATAACATCATTACGCTTGCCCCAGTGCGGGCTGCGGCAATGGCTTGATTTGCCCCTTTGCCGCCACAACCCATCTGAAAGGTTGGCGCTTCCAACGTTTCCCCCGCTTTTGGCATTTGATCGACATAGGTGATCAAATCAACCATATTTGAGCCAATAACTGCAATATCCATTACTTTTTCCTTTTGTTAAAATTAAAACATTAATTACTAAAAATAGTTTATAATAATAAAAATGTTAAAAAAGTTACATCGATCACAGATTTTAAATTAAATTGGCATATCATATAAAAAACCGCTTCGTTATGAAGTATAAATTCAATAGGAGAGAAAAATGGAAACTAAAGAGATTGTAAAAATGATTGATCATACCGCACTTGCTTGTGATAAGACTGAAGCTGAAATCAGTTTGTTGTGCCAGGAAGCTATTTCAAATGGATTTTATTCGGTGTGTATAAATGCCTGCCATATTCCACTGGCGAAGGCGTTGTTGCAAGAGCAGGATGTAAAAATTTGCACAGTGGTTGGGTTTCCGTTGGGGGCGACGTTGAGTTCGGTGAAAGCCTTTGAGGCAGCAGAAGCAATTAAGGCAGGGGCGCAGGAAGTGGATATGGTGATCAATGTGGGGTGGGTGAAATCCGCGCAGTGGGACAAGGTGAAAGCTGACATTGACGCAGTGCTGAAGGCTTGCGGACAGGTTCCATTGAAGGTGATTTTGGAGACTTGTTTATTAACTCGAGATGAAATAGTAAAATTGTGTGAAATTTGCCGTGCGCTTCAGGTGGCTTTTGTCAAAACGTCAACCGGTTTTAGTCAAGGCGGCGCAACGGTTGAAGATGTGGTGCTGATGCGTAGTGTTGTCGGGCGTGATATCGGGGTGAAAGCCTCCGGCGGCGTGCGTGATCTTGCCACGGCGTTGGCGATGATTGAAGCCGGCGCCAATCGATTGGGAACCAGTTCCGGCATTGCTATTGCGCATGGATTGCAGGATAATCAGGCGGGTTATTAATGTGAAACAGGAGCCGCGGTGGATACAAAAGTAAACGCGAGAATTCAACAATTGGAATTCTTGTTAAAACAAATGGATAAGATTCATTTGCGTGATGCCGCAGGCATTTTAAATGTTTCTGAAATGACAATTCGGCGTGATCTCAGCACCGAGCACGGCACTTTAGTGCTGCTTGGCGGTTATATTGTTAAAGATCCACAGCGTTTTCATGAAAACGGTTATTTTATTTTTGAGCAACAAAGCAAAAATATTGCTCAGAAAATGCAAATTGGAAAACTCGCAGCAGAGCAAGTGAAGGAAGGCGATGTGGTCTTTTTTGACTGCGGTTCTACCATTCCGTTTATTGCTTCCCAGATTCACGATTCGCTTAACTTCACCGCACTTTGTTGTTCTATCAATACCTTTATGATTTTGCAGGAAAAAAGCCAATGCAATTTGATTTTGTGCGGTGGACGGTATTCACGGGATAACTCCTTTCTGGATTCGATTACGTTGCAAAATGAGCTTGATGCAGTGTGTCCGACCAAAGCGTTTATTTCCGCCGCCGGCGTGCATCATCAAAAAGGGGTTACCTGTTTCAGTTTTGCCGAAGCGAAAGTGAAAGCCAGAGCGATACAAAAATCACAGCAGAATATTTTGGTGTTTGACGACAGTAAAATCGATAAGATTCAGCAAGCTTATATTGGCGAGCTGAATCAGTTTGATCTATTGATTTGTAATCAGGCGTTGCCAGAACGTTTTAACCAAACCGCACTTCCGTGTTTGCTTTCGGCATAATTTGAGTCATTAAGCAAGGGAACACAGAGGGACAACCGAAATATGAAAATCTGCCTGATCAAAACCTCATCGATGGGCGATATTTTGCACACGTTGCCCGCCTTAACCGATGCACAACGTGCGGTTGCGGATTTGCAGCTGGATTGGGTGGTCGAAGAGAGTTTTGCAGAAATTCCCACTTGGCATTTGGCGGTGAATCAGGTGATTCCGATAGCCTTGCGCCGTTGGCGTAAAACGCCATTCAGTGCACAAACTCGCCGAGAGTGGCAGCGATACCGCACTTTGTTGCAACAACAGCAATATGATGCGGTGATTGATGCGCAGGGGTTGGTGAAAAGTGCGGTTTTTGCCACCCGTTTAGCGCACGGCGTGAAACTGGGCTATGACCGCCGCTCGATCCGCGAACCGCTTGCCAGTTTTTTCTACGATAAAACTCATTCCATCAGTTACCAACAACACGCAGTCGAACGGATTCGCCAACTGTTTGCCTTAAGTTTGGGCTACGCTTTACCAAGCGAACAGGGCGACTATGGCATTGCCCGCCATTTTTTAAACCCCGCTAACCACACCACACCGTATTTGATTTTTATTCACTCAACGACCCGTGATGACAAACATTGGTCGGAAAGCGCTTGGCGTGAACTGATTAGCGCACTTGCGCCGTCGGGCTATCAAATTCAACTGCCGTGGGGCAACGACAAAGAGCGGTTGCGCGCCGAGCGTTTGGCACAAGGTTTTGCCTATGTACAGGTGCTGCCGAAAACCACACTGTCGCAAATTGCCACAAAAATCGCCCATGCCGCCGCTGTGGTTTCGGTCGATACTGGCTTAGCACACTTAACCGCTGCTTTAGATAAACCCAATATCACCCTCTACGGCGCCAGCGATCCGAAGCTGATCGGCGGCTACGGCAAAAACCAAATTGCACTTTGTGCTGACAGTATGTCAGCGATCGGTGCTTCGCTGGTACTCGAGGAATTGTTGAAACTGCTTTAGGGTCTGTTGATCTTTGTCTATAACTCAAATTATAAACAAAGATCAACAGCCTCTAAGCTTTTGATCACAAATCTGATTTTTACTGTAACAAATCTGTTATTTCCTTTCCGTGTTCCAATCTCCCGATTGCATAAAAAATAATCTTATTGGCATAAAAAACGTGATCATCTTCACGTTTTGTAAGTTTAAATCGACATACCCCCTTTTTGGCACGATTTTCGCATCTTCTTAAGGTAAGAAAATTTTTTTCTTTTCTGCTTATTTATTTAACTTATCAAGGAGTAGTTGTATGCAAAAAGGAGCATTAGAAGGGCTGCGAGTATTGGATTTGAGCCGTGTGTTGGCTGGACCGTTTTGTAGCATGATGTTGGCGGATATGGGCGCAGAGGTGATTAAAATCGAACAGCCGGGAAGCGGGGATGATTCCAGACAGTTTGCGCCGATGAAAAGCGGAGAAAGTTCTTACTACATGAATCTTAACCGAAATAAGAAAGGTATCACATTGAATTTGAAGGGTAAGGGGCGTGATATCTTTCTTGAAATGGTAAAACAGGCCGATATTGTGTTGGAGAATTACCGTCCGGGTACGATGGAAAAATTAGGTTTAGGTTATGAAGAGTTGAAAACGGTTAATCCGCGTATTATTTACGGTGCAATTTCCGGTTTTGGGCATACAGGCCGTAATAAGATGCGTCCGGGTTATGACATTATTGCACAGGCAACCGGGGGATTAATGAGTACGACAGGTTGGCCAGGCGGTGAGCCAACCCGTTCGGGGACTGCAATGGGCGATGTTTTGGCCGGTCTTTCACTTGCCATTGGGCTGTTGGCTGCGGTGAATCATCAAACTCGTACTGGACAAGGGCAGAAAGTCGATATTGCCTTGGTAGATTCCGTAGTTGCCAGTATGGAGATCATCAATCAAATTTATTTAGTCGAAGGACGTCTGCCTGAGAGGATTGGTAACCGGTATGAATCTTGCTATCCGTACGACTCTTTTGCCGCGAAAGACGGCTGGCTGGTTATCGGCGCTGCGAATGATAAATTGTGGCATTTGGTCTGTAAGGTCATTGGACGTGAAGATTTGATCCAAAACCCACGCTATAAAACCAATCCGGATCGCGTCAAAAATCATGCGGAAATTAAACCGCTTGTTGAGGCTTGGACAAAACAATATCCCGCAGAAGACGTGATTAATGCGATGTTGGCAGCGGGGGTGCCTGCTGCACCGATTAATACCATCGACCAAATTGTCAATGATCCGCATATTGCGCAAGATCGGCAAATGTTTGTGGATATTGAGCATCCTTTAGCGGGTAAAACCACGTTGACCGGCTCACATTTAAAATTCTCAGTGACTCAAACCGGGGTCAGAACCGCAGCGCCTTTGTTAGGGGAACACAATACGGATATTTATCAAGCACTATTGGGTTATACGCCTGAAGTGTTATCCGCATTGAAAGAGAGTGGGGTCATCTGATGCAAAGTGCGGTTGAACATTCAAATCAAACGGTATTTATTCGTGAGGTTTGTCCTCGCGATGGGTTTCAAAATGTCGCAGTATGGATAGAGACGGAGGATAAAAAACGAATTATCACATCGTTGTTGCAAAGTGGGATTCGCAGTATTGAGGCAACCTCGTTTGTTTCGCCAAAAGCGATCCCTCAGATGCGAGATGCCACAGAAATCGCCACATTTACTTTGGAAAAAGCCAAATCAAAAGGAATTGATGTGGTGGCATTGGTGCCAAATTTGAAAGGTATGGAATTGGCATATGCCGCAGGAATTCGTGAAGTGAATTATGTGGTTTCAGTTAGTGAGGCGCACAACAAAGCGAATATCAATCGAACGCCTCAGCAATCGTTACAAGAGCTGAAAAATATTGTGCAGCAATATCCGGATGTCAAGATTCATTTGGTGTTGGCGACGGTATTTGGCTGCCCATTTAACGGCGAAACTCCATTTGAAAGTATTAAGGCTTTAATTTCAAGTGCGGTGCAAGAGTGTGGGATTAAGGCAGTAACGCTGTGCGATACCATTGGCGTTGCCAATCCGGCACAAGTGAGATCAATCCTGGCTGACTTAATTTCGGCGTATCCGCAAATCTGCTTTACCTTACACCTGCATAATACTCATGGCATGGCGCTGGCCAATATCGCAGTCGCATTGGATTGTGGGATTCGCCATTTTGAAACAGCGGCGGGGGGGCTGGGTGGTTGTCCGTTTGCACCAGGTGCAGCGGGTAATTCCGCCACTGAAGATTTGGTGAATATGTTGCAGCGTATGGGGTTTAAAACGGATGTTGAGCTGCCTGCATTGTTAAGTGCGGTCAAGTTGATTGATGAGTTGATTCCAAATGCCGTTTCTAGCCAATTGAGTCGGGCGAGAACGTATCAAGAGTTTGATTTTTTTCCAATGAAGGAGTGTTGAGATGGGCAAAACATTATCAGAGAAAATCTTAGCAAAAAATGCACATCGAGATGCGGTGAATGCCGGCGATGTGGTGTGGGTGGATGTAGATCGCTCCATGATGGATGATATTTTAGGACCAAGGGTTCAGATTGCGGAAAAATTGCCGGAATTGACCAAAGAGATTAAAAATCGTGAGAACGTGATTGTGATTTCGGATCATTATACGCCGCCGGCGAATATTCGTCAGGCTGAAATTGTTAAGTTTACCCGGGATTGGTCGTCAGAAAATAATATCGACAATTATTATGAATTTGAAGGTCCTTGCCATCAAGTGATGGCGGAGTATGGGCACGTTTTGCCGGGAACCGTGATTTTGGGAACTGACTCGCATACTTGCATGGGGGGCGCATTAGGCGCATTTGCCAGCGGAGTGGGATCGACCGAAATGCTGGGGATTTTAGCCACCGGGCAAACGTGGTTAAAAGTGCCTGAAACTATCCAAGTGCGGTGGGACGGGCAGCTTAATCCTGGCGTGATGGCAAAAGATATTTCGTTGAAAACCATCGGCGTCATCGGACACGCCGGAGCAACGTATAAAGCGGTTGAATATGTGGGCGAGACTTTTGACCAAATGGAGATCGAACAGCGCATGGCGATTACCAATATGGCGGTCGAGATGGGCGCTAAAGTCGGGTTGATGCCGGTGGATGATAAAACCATTGCATATTTGGATTCTTTGGGGATTCAACGTGACAGCTATTCGGTTTATCACAGTGATGCCGATGCTCGATTCTGCCAAAAATTACATTTCAACAGTGCTGAGCTTTTGCCACAAGTGGCTTGTCCGCATGAAGTCGATAATGTGACGGCGGTGATGAATGTGAATACACCAATTCATCAGGCGTATTTAGGCTCTTGCACCGGCGGGCGACTGAGTGATTTGGTAGCAGCCGCTGAACTGTTAAAGGGCAAGAAAATCGCCAAAGGGATTCGTTTATTGGTTTCGCCAAGTTCGAAGAAAATTTGGAAAGCCGCCAGTGATGCCGGCGTTTTATCTGTGCTAGCCGAAGCAGGGGCAGTTATTCTAGCGCCGACCTGTGGAGTTTGTGTAGGGCTGCATTCGGGCTTATTGGCGCCGAAAGAAGTGTGTATTTCAGCCAGTAATCGTAATTTTATCGGACGCATGGGAAGCAAAGAAGCGTTTATTTATCTGGGTTCTCCGTTAACGGTCGCCGCGTCGGCGATTACGGGGAGAGTGACCGATCCGCGCGAGTTTTTATAAGGAGGCAGCTATGAAATTTGAAGGTAAGGCATGGGTTTTTGGCAATAATATCAACACCGATATTATTTCACCACCGCAATATATGGAACTTTCTATTGAAGAAGCCGCTGTTTATTCAATGCAGGCAGTTCATGAAACATTTGCGAAGCAAGTCGCAGAAGGCGATATTTTTATTGCCGCCGATAATTTAGGATCCGGCTCGAGTCGTGAGACCTCGCCGTTGACGCTAAAATATCTGGGTATAAAAGTGGTTGTAGCCAAATCGTTTGCGCGAATTTTTTATCGCAATTGTATTAACTTAGGGATTCCGGCAATTGAATGCCCTGATTGGGACGGAATTTCTGAAGGAGATCAGGTGAGTATTGATGTGGAACAAGGACAATTATTAAATTTGACCCGTAATACGTGTTTTAAATGCAGTAAATTACCGGACAACATTATGCAGATGATCGAGGCTGGTGGTTTGGTTAACTACTTAAAAGCAATAAAAGGAGAATAATATGCACCCGGAATTAGACAGTTTTACCGTTTCTATTGTACGTGGCGGTACTAGCAAAGGTATTTTTATTTTAGAGAGTGAGCTGCCGAAGCAGCAGCCGACACGCGATAACATTATTTTATCGATTTTTGGTAGTCCGGATATCCGCCAGATCGATGGCTTGGGCGGTGCTGACTCGTTGACCAGTAAATTGGCGATTATTGGACCATCAACCCGAGCAGATGCTGATGTGGATTATACGTTCGGACAAGTCAGTCTGACGAAGGCCTTTATTGATTATAAAGGCAATTGCGGCAATATCTCTTCTGCAGTGGGAGCGTTTGCGATTGAAAACGGGTTGGTTAGCGCGATTGAGCCGATCACCAAAGTGCGGGTACATATGGTCAACACCGGACGAATTTTGCTGTTATCGGTTCCGGTTATCGGCAATAAAGCGCGTATTGAAGGGGATTATAAGATTTCCGGAGTTCCGGGCAGTGGTGCCAAAGTTGGAATTGATTGGGCAGATTGCGGTGGCGAGTCAACCGGTAAATTACTACCTAGTGGTAATTTAATCGATCAGATTGAAGTTGATTCTGTCAGTTATCCGGTATCGGTGGTTGATGCGGGCAATATTACTGTATTTATCGCTGCGACGTCACTGGGACTGAGTGGCATTGAGTCACCATCAGAAATTGAAGCGGATAAAGGGTTAATGACATTGATTGAGAGCATTCGCGGCAAAGTGGCGCAACAATTGGGGTTGATTGACGATTGGCAACTTTCGGCACAAGAGATTCCTTATGCACCGTTTTTCTCGATTGTCAGCCCTTCGGCAAGTTATACCACACGAGATGGCAAATCGGTTGCACAGGACGAAATTAATATTGTTTCCCGCTTGTTGTTTATGCAAGGTGTTCACAAAACACATCCGGTTACCGGAACCGTGGCATTGGGCGCCTGTTGTCGGATTCCAGGGACGATTGCTCATCAGGCATTATCCGGTGCTGCCGCCGAAACTGATTTGATCTGGATTGGTCATCCGTCAGGACGAATTGAGATTGAAAGTGCGGTTGCATGTTCTGGTAACGAGTATCACTTGGCTAAATCGATTGTGGCAAGAACGGCTAGAATTATTTTGAAAGGTGAAGTGTATGTTCGCAAAAGCATAGTGACCGCACAATAAACCAAAACAACACAACCGCCTGCAAAGTGCGGTTGCATATCGTGTCATATAACCGGAGTTTTTATATGTTAAGCTTTAACGTTATTATTTTACTTTTTATTGTATTATCGATTGCCGGGGGATATTTTTTTAAAATAAATATTGGTATTTTTGCAATTGTTTTTTCATTTATTGCGGCTTATATCTATGGGCTGAATGCTAAGGATGTTTCCGGCTTATGGGGATTGAATCTTTTTTTTATTTTGCTATCGATCACCTTCTTCTATGGGATCGTGATTGCAAATGGCACGCTCTCGTTGGTCGCAGAAAAAATGGTGTTTGCCGTACGTAATCAGCCGTTTCTTATTCCCATTGTTCTGTTTGTGACGGTGGTAATTTTTGCCGGAATCGGGCCGGGACACTATGCAGCCTTTGCTTTTATGTCACCGCTGGTGATGGTGATTGCCAGTAAAATTAATATGAGTCGCTTGTTGGCGGCGATCATTATCTATAGTGGCGCCGTTGCCGGAGGATTTAATCCGTTTACTTTAGGTGGGCGTGTAACGGAAGGTTTAATTGAAAAATTGGGTTACAGTGTAGAAATATCGCAAGCGTATGCTTTAACAGTAGGCCGTAATAGTTTTGTGATCCATACTTTAATTTTTATTTTTGGGTATATTCTACTAAAGGGCTATCAGGTAACATCTGCCCAGATAGAGCAACCTAAATTATTAAATAACCAGCAAAAACGAACCTTAGCTTTAGTTGCATTGATCTTTTTACTGGTTATCGTGCCGAGTGTGCTATTGGCATTAAACCCGGAATCACTCTTTTTAAGTAAAATGACTAAAATGTTGGATCCCACTTTTCTCTCTTTTTTAGGCATTGTATTGGCACTTGTACTTAAATTGGGGAATGAAAATGAGGCAATGAAAAACATTCCTTGGTCGATCATCATCATGATCGGTGGTTTAGGGATGTTGACTGAATTGGCTTCTAAGGCAGGTGCGATGACGGCGCTGTCCAACTATTTGAACAGTATTGATGGTAGCACTGGTGGTGGTGTGATTTATTATTTAGTTGCAGCATTTTCGTCAATGATGTCGGTGTTTGCTTCTAGTATGGGGGTCGTAATGCCTACTTTTTATCCAATTGTACCGAACCTACATGTGGATAATCCTGGTTTGATGTTCTCTATCATCACTATGTTTGCCACTTTTACTGGGTATTCACCGTTTTCTTCCGGTGGTGCGCTGGTTATGGCAGGATTGACTGATCCAAAAGAGAGCAAACAATTATTCATCAGACTATTAATCTTACCATTTTTGCTATTGGCGCTAGGTTATTGTTTGCTTTATATTGGCGTTCTTTATTAATAATGTAATAACAATAGGGGCTATTGGCCAACTGGCTGATAGCCTTATTTTAATTTATAAATTATTGAGGTTTTTATTTTGAATAAAAAGATGTTTAATCTTGTTTTTGTTGCGCCGGATCAAGAGCTTGCTAAATTTGCCAGAATCGAAGCCGATAATCTGGGTTGCAATATGACAATTTTAAATGCCATTTTAGATGCACCAGATATCAGTAAATTAACCGATAACCATAAATCTTACGATGCCGTGATTAGTCGCGGTGGAACAGCCGCTTCGTTGGAAAAAATGTTGTCGATTCCGGTAATTTCAATCAATTTTTCGTTATCTGATTTGCTAAACCAGCTCACCCCATATAAAACACGCTATAAAAAATTAGTGCTGATCACTTACGAAAAAATAGCAGGGATTGAATATGTCGCTGCAGCATTAGATCTGAGCATTGAATTTCATAGTTTCCAAAATCAGGCCGATATTGATCGGTTACTGGCGAGCTACACTCCGGAACAGCATCTCTGTATTATTGGCGGTGTTTTGGTATTCCAACAAGCACAACAGCGCAACTTTAATACTATTTTATTAAAAACCGCCTCTGAGTCGGTACGCGAAGCCATTAGCCGTGCGATCTCGGTCAGTAAATTTAAACATGATGTTCAACGCAAAGCCAGTCGTTTGAATACGATTTTATCATCAGTTGCAGAAGGCGTGATTGTTACTGATAAATTTAACCGAATTGAACTGATTAATCCAATTGCCGAGAAAATAATAAAAAATACCCACTTGAACGTTATCGGCAAAGAGATTAGTCAATTGATTCCCTCTTCACAAACTGGTTTGGTGATACAAAGTAAAAAAGCACATAGTGGTGAATTAATTGAAATCGGTGGTAAAACCTATGTGGCAAACCGTATGCCTATTTTAGTTAATCAAGAGTGCTTGGGTGTGATTTGCACGTTGACTGAAGAGAATAAGATCAAGCATGCAGAATATAAGCTGAGAAAACGTGAAGCTACCAAGCGAGGATTTATTGCCAAATATTGCTTTGATAATATTTTGACGCGTAATGACAACATGGAAAAATGTAAGCTGCTGGCAACGATGTATTCAGCAACGGATGCTAATGTTTTGTTGTATGGGGCGTCAGGGGTAGGGAAGGAGTTGTTCGCCAACAGCATCCATTTTGCCAGTTCGCGTAGAGATAACCCCTTTATTGCTATCAATTGTGCCGCCATCCCTGAAAATTTATTAGAAAGTGAATTATTTGGTTATGAGAAAGGGGCATTCACTGGAGCCAATAAGGAAGGAAAAACAGGGTTATTTGAGTTGGCTCACACCGGTACTTTATTTTTAGATGAAATTGCTGAAATGCCACTTGCTTTGCAGGCAAGATTGCTGCGTGCTTTACAGGAAAAAGAGATTATGCGTGTCGGAGGCAGTGAAGTGATCCCAATAGATGTGCGGGTGATCAGTGCCAGTAATAAAAATTTGACACAAGAAGTTGTAAAAGAGCGGTTTAGACAAGATCTTTACTACCGTTTGAATCACCTTTTTTTAAGAATACCAACGCTGTCTGAGAGACCCGAAGATATTGCTTATTTATCTGAGCTTTTTTTAGCAGAACATAAAATAGATATTGACCGCCTACAATATGAGGCGTTATTGAGTTATTTACAATCTTATTCATGGCAAGGTAACGTGCGAGAGTTGAAATTTATGATGCAGCGTTTAGCTTTGATGATCGGTCTTTTCCCGCAGCAAAGTTATCTTTCATTATTTAAATCTTTTTGCTTATTTGAGGAGTCAGAGAGTAGAGAACAACATTCTAACCAAGACTTTAAGAGCAGAACATTGGCGTTTCAAGTAGCATTGATTAAGCAGTGCTTGGCTGAAAATAATCAGGATTATCAAAGGGTTTCACAAATATTAAATATCAGCAAAATGACGGTTTATCGCTATTTAAAGCAGGATGTTAATACTGTTATTAATCCTGATGTTAATCTATAGAGGTCTGCCGGGATGTCTGAGGTCAGCCAAAAACAGGAGATGAGCATAGGGTTGTCGTCTGACGATATTATGGTTGTTAATATCCTGTCATTTTCCTATGATGAATTACAGTATTTTATCACTGATCAATTACTTAATCATGCTGTTGGCGATTATCAAAAAAAATCTTATTTTAATTTCCCCACAGCAATATTACTGGAGGATGTTGAACAAAGCCATGATATTTTTCAGCCACCGAATTTACACACAAACCTATTACTGCAGCTGAATGAATTACATTTAAATGAATATGAAGAAGAGGTTTTGACTTTCATTATTGACTCAATCGATGAACGAGGTTTTTTAACGACAGATAAGCAGAGTTTGTATCAAGATTGGTTGCAGTATCAAGCAACGTTTTTTTCTGCTGGAGAGTTGTCATATGCAGATTTTTATCGCTATATTGAGCTAGTACAAACGTTAGAGCCATTAGGCATTGGTGCTGAATCTGTGCAGGAAAGCATCTTGATTCGCTTACGCCATAGTGATGATTGCCACCGTTTGTTGGCAGAACGTATCGTACAGTCAGGCTGGCGCGAATTGGGTAATAAAAATATTTTAAGACAAAAGGTTAAAAAACAATTTACTGACATTAGCGAACAGGATTTAAATGCGGCACTGGCATTGATTCAGAGTATTTCTCCATTTCCGGTCAGTTGTTATCTTGAGGAGCCAATTAAATATAGAATTCCAGAGTTTTTACTTCGAATTGAAGCAGGCGAAGTTAAAATAGAAGTATTAAATGAGAGTGACTTTCCATTTGAATCAGTATTGACGCAATCTATCTTAATGCAGGAAAACAACCCGGCACTGGATAGGATAAATGTTATTATCGGGGGTGTGAAATATAGGACGTTACTACTCCGAAAACTATTGGAGTTAATGACTCAGCGACAAAAATCATTTTTTATCAGTAAAAATCACAGTGATTTAGCCGAATGGGATTTATACGAAGTTAGTCGTCGACTTAATTTAAGTCTTTCTAGCTTATATCGTTTAATAAAAGATAAATATATTAAATTTGATAAGAAAATCTATGCATTCACCGATTTACTACCCACCAATAAATACTCTGCCAGTAGCGAATATATCAAGCAGCGAATCAGCGCATTATTACAGAAAAATAATACGCTTACTGACCAAGATATCACTGATGTTTTAACCAATGAAAATATTAAAATTTCTCGTAGAACAGTCAATAAATATCGCCATCAATTACGACTAACTCTAGGGTCTGTTGATCTTTGTTTATAATTTGAGCTATAGACTCTTTTCGCCACTCTTTTTGC
>NZ_VDHB01000053.1:0-26234 GCF_006227735.1 Testudinibacter sp. 'clade 2' | reverse complement strand
TATATACATTGGAAAAATCGCTCGAAATTTTACAAAATAATTCAACCTGGCAGCCGATAGTTTCAGTAAGAAATCAGTTGAAATATATTCTTGAGGCACTCAGAAATGAGAATGACAGATTTAAGTTAAATGAAATAAATATTGGTCTATATGCAGTCAGAGAATTTGAAAATGATTATAATGATTTTGCAGATAGGCTACACGAAGTGTCAGGAATCTGTAGACTAATGATAAAAGGCAAACTGTAATGAAATAATTGGGGTAAGAAATACCCCAATTTTAATGAACGATTTATATGCAAATGATGTTATTAGCAAAGAAAAAGTTCGCCCTACTCTTCTCATATTGACTTAACGCATTTCTAATTCAATATCGGCGAATAATTTTTGAATCGCATGATTATTCGGCAATCGCTCCGCCTGTTCAACCATTGGGCGGGTCAGGTGATCCGAAAAATAATTGATAAAGTCATACATATAATGGCGCAAAAAAGAGCCACGTTTAAAGGCTATTTGCGTGCTGCTCGGTTTAAACAGATGTGAGGCATCAATCGCCACCAAATCCGTATCTTCCTGAGTATGCGCCATCGATGCCATAATGCCGACACCTAATCCCAAGCGTACATAGGTTTTGATCACATCGGCGTCGGTTGCCGTGAATACGATATTCGGCAAAATGCCGCTGCTGCTGAACGCTTGTGACAGATCGGAAGCGCCGGTGAAGCCGAAGGTATAGGTCACCAACGGATATTTGCCCAACTCTTCAATCGTAATATTTTTGCAATTGACCAGCGGGTGATTGCGTTTCACAATCACTGAACGGTTCCAATTGTAGCAAGGCAGCAGAACCACACCTTCAAACAAATATTGTGCTTCGGTGGTAATCGCCAAATCCACTTCTCCCGATAGCAACGCATCATAGATTTGTGTCGGTGAGCCTTGGTGAATTTGCAGGCTGACGTCCGGATAACGACTTAAAAAGCGATCAACCACTTTGGGCAATACATAACGTGCTTGAGTATTGGTGGTGGCAATCCGCAACACTCCGTGATCAGGACGGGTATATTCATCGGCAATCGCTTTAATGCTTTGGGTTTTTGCCAGCAACTCGCGTGCAATCGCAATAATTTTACTTCCTTCGGCGGTAATGCTTTTAATATGTTTACCATTACGTTCAAAAATTTCTAATCCAAGCTCTTGCTCCAATAACCGCACTTGCTTACTGATGCCCGGCTGTGAAGTATACAGTGCTTCGGCGGCATCGGTAATATTCAAATTTTGGTTGGCGATCTCAACGATATAGCGTAGTTGCTGAATTTTCATCCCCTGTTCCTTTTTTGATTTTAGCGATCATGCCGTTGACGGCGGCTTGAAGGTTGTCCTGAAAAACGTTTAACCGCTTTACGAATCTTGGCGGTTTTCATTCGACGACGTTGAGTGTGCTGCTCGATTTTGCTCTCCGTTTCCGCCGGTAAGCCGACCAGATCACGCAGATAGTTAACATCTGTCAATGCCATCTCTTGCCAGCCACCACGTGGCAACTGTTTTGAAAGGCTGATATTGCCGTAACGAATACGAATCAGACGGCTAACCTGAATCCCTTGCGATTCCCATAAGCGGCGAACTTCACGGTTACGCCCTTCAGTCAGAGTGACATCAAACCATTGGTTGATCCCTTGACCGCCGCCATTTTTAATACTTTTGAACTGCGCCGGGCCATCTTCCAGTTGCACGCCTTTGCGCAAACGGAATAACATCGCATCATTGACTTCGCCAAACACACGCACCGAATATTCCCGTTCAATCTCTCGGCTTGGGTGCATCAAACGATTTGCCAGTTCACCATCAGTAGTAAACAGCATTAAACCTGAGGTATTGATATCCAAGCGCCCGACGGCAATCCAACGAGAACCGTTTAAGCGTGGTAAACGGTCAAAAACTGTTGCTCGCCCTTCGGGGTCATGGCGGGTGCACAGCTCGCCTTCCGGTTTATAGTACATTAGCACACGGCAAACCTGTTTTTGCACCGCAGTCAGGTTGATCAAACGCCCATCAATCCGAATTTTAGTGTCTGTGCGTAGTTCAATTCGATCACCTAGTGTTGCCAGCTCACCATTCACACTGACCCGGTTTTCAGCGATGATCGTTTCAATTTCACGCCGCGATCCCTGCCCGGCACGTGCCAGAATTTTTTGCAGCTTCTCACCGACTACTTTGGATTTCGTTGCGACATTACTCGGCTTAGTATCGGTTTTAGGCTTAACATTAGGCTTAGTATCACTTTTAGGCTTTGCAGCACTTTTAGGATGTTGTAAATGCTTAGGTTTTGCTTGCGGTTTTGTCGTTGTGGAGCTGGCTTTACGCGCTGTGCGTTTTGCATCAACACCTTTGACATGTGTTGCCGTTTTGCTTTTGTTGATTGGTTTCATCTATTCCTCTGTGTCACCCTCACGGGTGTCAATTATTGCTCATTCAAACGGGGTTACCGAACCGTTACCGACTCGGATAACTTGTGGTGTATCTTCGGTCAAATCGACCACGGTGGTCGGTTTTTGCCCTAAATAACCCCCGTTAATAATTAAATCTACCTGCTTTTCCAGTTGATCACGAATCGCTTCCGGATCGTATTGGGTCTCGGCTTCGCCCGGCAAAATCAACGAACAGGATAAAATCGGTTCGCCTAACTCCGACAATAAACTCAAGGCGATTTTATTGTCCGGCACGCGGATACCGATGGTTTTACGTTTTGATGTCATCAAGCGACGTGGCACTTCTTTGGTTGCGCTCAAAATAAAAGTGTAATGCCCCGGCGTATTGTTTTTAATCAAGCGATACGCCACATTGCTGACGATCGAATAATTGGATAGCTCAGACAAATCACTACAAACCAGCGTAAAATTATGCCCTTCTGCTAACTGACGAATCTCGACAATGCGATCCATTGCATGTTTTTCGCCGATCATACAGCCTAACGCATAGCCTGAATCGGTCGGATAGACAATGACACCGCCACGGCGTAAAATTTCAACCGCTTGCTTGATCAAGCGCGGCTGTGGATTATCGGGGTGAATATAAAAAAACTGACTCATCGACTTCTCTCTATCTTGTGCCTAACGGCAATTTCTTGGCGGATTATACGCTATATAACTAAAAATAATAAGTGGTTTCCCGTTTTGAACAGCAGCAATAGTGACACTAAACCGCACTTTGCATGAAAAGCGACGCAAAATCAGGCGCTTGCCAAACGGGTTTGGCAATTGTCGGCAACCAGAGATTTTTGCCCAATTCAATCCAACCGCACGGATAGTGAAAATCCGATCCTGCTGATGCCAACAACCCCAGTTCGTCCACCCACTTTGCCAAATTGTGCCGTTGATCCGGCGATTGTCCGCTGTGCGCCACTTCCACCGCATCACCACCCCATTGTTGAAAATCGCTCAATAAACGCAACAACCATTTGCGTGTCAATGGATAACGCAGCGGATGTGCGCAAACTGACACGCCACCGGCTTGATGAATCACACGATTCGCCGTTTCAATATCGCACCATTGTGGGCTCACATAGCCCGGTTTGCCTTGGCCGAGATAGCGTTTAAACGCTTGAGTCTCATTTTTGACCTGACCGATTTGGACTAAATAACGGGCGTAATGCGCACGGGTGACCTCCCCGCCAGCAAGAGATTTAGCGCCGGCATAAGCCTGTTCAATACCGCACTTTTCCAATCTTGCACCGATTTCCTCTGCTCTTTTCTGACGAAGTTCTGCCTGTTGTGCTAAAAGTGCGGTCATCGCCGGATGTTGGTGGTCGAAGCCTAAGCCAACAATATGAATGCCACGATTTTGCCACAAGGTCGAAATTTCAACGCCGTTAATCAGTGTTATCTGATGCTGTTGTGCGGCAAGTCGAGCCTCATCTAAGCCGTCAACCGTGTCATGATCGGTCAAGGCCAACAGTTGAATGCCATTCTCTGCTGCTCTGGCAACCACATCTGTCGGCGTCAACACACCGTCGGATCGGTTACTGTGACAATGCAAATCAATCGAACAGGGAGGGGTTAAATTTTCTGGCTGCATGATATTTTCTCATTATTTTTTCTCAGTACCGATATGACAGCAAACGATTGTCGGCATGGTAAGTTTATAGGATCTGTTGATCTTTATTTATAGATTTAATGGTAGGTAACCGATTGAAGTTAAGCAGATTGTTGCTGAAAAATAGCCAGTGACATCTCCAATGGTAAGGCTTGCAAGCGGTTATTAAAGATTCGCAGCGGTTGCCCAAATTGTCGTCGCAGCCCGGCTAAATTCAACGCTGGGTCTAACAGCAAACAGTCAGCGACTTGCTCATCGCAATTCAATAGCAGCAAGTTAATCGACTGTCCGGTCTGTTTAACTCTGGTTTGTACGATTGCGGGGATTGGTGTGCTGTTATGATCGACTGCCAAAGCCGTCGCAGCAAACTCAAAAAACCAACTTTTTGCTTGGCTTGGCAATAAAAACTGACGCGCACCCGTTGCGCTATAAGCGATAAACTCGTGCTGCTCCGGGTCAATCAGGTTGCTGTATTCCAACAGCTCAATTACTTGATTATAAAACAGAAAATCTCCCGCCTCACAATCATTACGACCCAATGCGCTATAATTTAGCACCTCGCGTTTTAAGGCAGTCGGTATTTTTCGTCGGGTCGCTTCCGAACAAAGCATCAGGCAATCCTGCACTTTGTCATACTCCCAATAAAAAAAACCGTTCATTTGCATTGCCGCTACCGCCTGATTTACCGCTACTTATTTAACTGTGGCTATATTCTATCGGTATCCTACCTGTTTTCTTTTTATACGGCTACTTTTTTTATCCGCTTATTTATCCGCTTGCTGCCCGTCAAACCGCACTTTTCGGTTCCAGCAATGCCAAAAATTCAGCTACAGTAAAAAATGAGCCAAAAATCAACAGCAATTCGTCTGCCTGCATATTACACAATGCTGTTTTGAGCGCTGCGGTAACACTCGCTGAGGTGATTGCAGTTTGCCGTTGTTGCGGCGTCAGCACCTCAGCGACCGCACTTTTCAATTGTTCAGCGCTCTGTCCACGATAACCGTTAAGATCGGCGAAATACCACTGCTGAATAGCAGCTGCCAACGGTTCAACCACTTGCACGGCATCTTTATCTTTTAACATCGCAAAAACCGCAGTGACTTTGCGCTTGTGTTGCGTATTCAGTTGTTGTAGTTTTTGCGCCAAATAACGTGCGGCATGCGGATTATGCCCAACATCCACGATCACCTGTGGCAAATCCGCTAGCGCAAGCTGCCATTGCTCTGCCAACGGTTGTAAGCGCTGCGCTGAAATCGTTTGAAAACGCCCGCTTAATTCGACTTGCATCAAGGTGTTAACAATATTCTCGACACTGATTTGAAACGGCAAACAGCAACACACCGCTAACGCAGTTGCCGCATTGGCGAGCGGAATGTGCGGCATCGGCAGCTGCTGCCAAAGTGCGGTCGGTTGTTTGTGCCCTTGGCTTTGCCACTGCCATGTTTCACCCTGTTCACGGTATGACCAATTTTTATCACGGCAAAACAGCTCACAACCAATTTCAGCTGCATATTGTACGACTGAATCAGGAAGATTGGCTTCGCCGATCACTGCCCGTTTTCCGGCTCGGAAAATTCCGGCTTTTTCATAACCGATTTTTTCGCGGTTATCGCCCAAATAATCCACATGGTCAATATCAATTGAGGTGATCACACTGATGTCGCTGTCAACAATATTGGTAGCATCCAAACGTCCGCCTAGCCCGACTTCCAGAATCACCACGTCCAGCTGCGCCTGTTTGAATAGATATAGTGCCGATAAGGTGCTGAATTCAAAATAGCTCAAAGATTCAGTTCGGTTTTGATCCAAAAAATAAAACGATGCGCTGTGTGCTGCTTCCGGCAGTTCTTGATTCTGGATTCGGACACGTTCGGTATAACGCAACAAGTGCGGTGAGGAATACACGCCAACACGCAAACCTGCATTCAATAACAGCATTTCGAGCAGGCGACAGGTTGTGCCTTTGCCATTGGTGCCGCCGACGGTGATCACAAACGGCGCCGGGCACAGCAAATTCAGCTGTTCGGCAACCCGCTTGACTCGTCCCAGCCCCATGTCAATCACTTTACTGTGGCTCTGTTCAATATAACAAAGCCACTTCTCCAATGAAGAGGTGGCTTGTAGCGATGATTTCATCATGGGTTAATTTTGCGCTTCCTGTTCCACCAATTCCGCTTCTTTGAACGGTGAAGGCTGGCCACAGAGTTTAGATAAAATACTGGCGAGGGTGTTGCGCATCTCCAACCGGTTGACAATCATGTCGATCGCCCCTTTTTCGAGCAAAAACTCACTGCGCTGGAAACCTTCCGGCAATTTTTCGCGCACAGTCTGCTCGATCACTCGTGGACCGGCAAAGCCGATCAGCGCTTTCGGCTCAGCAATATTGATATCGCCCAGCATCGCAAAACTGGCGGAAACCCCACCCATGGTTGGATCAGTCAACACAGAAATATACGGCACACCCGCTTCTTTCATCTTCGCCAACACCGCACTGGTTTTCGCCATCTGCATTAGGGAGAACAGCGCTTCCTGCATCCGCGCACCACCGCTGGCAGAAAAACAGATTAGCGGCCAGCCGTTAGCCAAGGCAGTTTCCGCCGCTTTGACAAATTTGCCGCCGACTACTGATCCCATTGATCCGCCCATAAAATTAAAGTTAAATGCCGCAACCACCACCGGCAAATCATAGATTTTACCTTGCATCACAATTAACGCATCTTTTTCGCCGGTCTGCTTTTGCGCAGCACTGATTCGATCTTTATAGCGTTTTAAATCCTTGAATTTCAAGATATCTTCCGGCTCAATTTCTGCCGCTAATTCTTGAGCACTGTTTTCATCCAATAATTGCAGTAAACGCGTTCTCGGATCAATTCGCATATGATGACCGCACTTTGGACAAACTTCCAAATTACGAACCACTTCATCACGATATAAAACTTGTTCACAAGAAGTACATTTAGTCCAAATTCCTTCCGGAACATTCGCCTTTTGACTACTGCTGCTTACTGAAGTTTTACTAAAAATTCTTTCAATCCAACTCATTTGTTAACCTTTCATGATGATTTATCGGAGGGTTCAATGCGAGGTATTACACCACATTTATCACTTTTTTTATACATTTTTCCAAATTTAACCACATCAATCCGCTAAAAAAAGCGGTCCAAGCGGCGTTTGCGGCAATGCAAACTCGGCAGGATAGATCGCCTGCACTAAATACAAGCCTTCGGCTTTCGCTGTTGCCGCTGCTAAAGTGCGGTCTTTTTGTTGCTGCAACCAAGCAATCCATTCCGGCGGTTGATTGCCGTTGCCAACCTCGATCAAGCTGCCGACAATATTTCTAACCATATGATGCACAAACGCATTCGCTTGAATATCCACTATCACAAATTGCCCTAGGCGGCTGACATTCAAATGCTGCACATTACGCCACGGTGAATGCGACTGGCATTGTGCTGCGCGGAATGAACTGAAGTCTAATTCGCCCAATAATGCTTGTCCGGCTTGGTGCATTTTTTGCTCATCCAGCGGTTGGTGATAGTGAGTTAAGCCGTTGGCTAAAATTGCCGGGCGCAACACATTGTTATAAATCAGATAACGATAGCGACGTGCCGTCGCACTAAAACGGGCATGAAAATCGTCATCAACCGGCTTTGCCCACTTGACTTTCACATCATCCGGCAAATTGGCATTCACGCCCAGTGTCCAAGCCTGCGGCTGGCGAATGGAAGTGGTTTCAAAATGTACCACCTGACCGGTGGCATGCACCCCGGAATCTGTCCTACCGGCGCAAAAAACCGAAACCGGATGGGCGGCAACTTGACTCAGCGCAGTTTCTAATGTTTGTTGCACGCTTTTAACAGCTTGTTGGCGTTGCCAACCGAAATAGCGACTGCCGTCATATTCAATCCCCAATGCAATTTTCATGTTTGCCCCGCCATTCTTTGACTGCCATTTTTGCCTGTTTAGATATGAAAAAACACCAAACAATCCAAGATTGCTGGTGTTTTTCAGATCACACGTTAAAAATTATACGCGTTTGAAGTCCAAGTGCGCCAATTTCGGTTTGAACGGGTGACGTTGTACCGCTTGGATTTTCACTGCAACTTCTTTGCCTTCGATCACTAACGTGATCACATCACTGTAGAAATTGTCATGGGCTTGAGCATTGTTTAATTCATCGTGGTTCAATGTGATAGAAACCGGCGCTTCGTTACCACCGTAAACGATCGCAGGGATTAAACCAGCATGACGCAGACGGCGGCTCGCACCCGTACCTTGCGTTTGACGAACTTCAGCATTAAATTTGTACATATTAACTTTCTCTTTTACTATGAAACGCTATCACGTTTCTCTATATTAAGGATTGCAGGCGACCCAACAATCCCGACAAGTATGGCTTAAGCCGCTTGCAGCGAACTCAAGGGCGGTTATTCTAGTGAATTTTCTCTCACAACGCAAATAAAAACCGCACTTTATCGCCTGTTTTCTCTATTTGGGGTCAACCACTCAAGTTTCTGTTGTCAATCTCTTTTTTATGATGGTAATTATCACTAAAAAAAGGCACAATAACATCGGTATGCAATGTTATTTCGATGAAAAACCTTCATCGTTTCGCTAACTAGAACAATGGATTAACCGTGCAATTTTTTATTGATTTCTTTACTAATTACGGCTATTTCGCCGTATTTTTCGTTTTGTTGTTGTGTGGAATGGGCGTGCCGATTCCGGAAGATATTACGCTGGTATCCGGTGGAATTATTTCCGGATTAGGCTATGCTAATCCGCATTGGATGGTGGTGGTCGGAATGATCGGCGTACTGTTCGGCGACTGTTTGATGTATATGCTTGGACGGTTTTACGGTGTGAAAATTCTGCGTTTTCGTCTGATCAAACGCTTTATCACCTTTAAGCGACTGAAAATGGTTAAAGATAAATTTGATCGCTACGGCAATCGGTTGCTATTTTTCGCCCGCTTCCTACCCGGCTTGCGAACGCCGGTTTATATTATTTCCGGCGTCACTCGCCGTGTGGGTTTCATCCGTTTTTTACTGATTGATTTCTTTGCTGCGATTATCTCAGTACCGTTTTGGGTCTATTTGGGGCATCACGGCGCGGAGAATATCGACTGGATTAAAGCGCAGATGCGTCATGGTCAAATGGGGATTTATCTCATCTTGGCAGCCGTCGTCATTTTTGTCGGTTTCACCTATTGGAAACGCAAACGTAAACAACGCGAAGAACAAAATTTATAATTCAATCCAAAAAAATGGCTGTATCCAAACAAAAAGTGCGGTTGAAAATAAAATTCAACCGCACTTTTTGTTTTTTAATTTACAATATGATTTTAATTACAACGCAGAGACGTTCAAGGTTGAGCCGCCAACGATGCGAACTCGAGCGCCAGGTACTAAAGTGGAGTCATATTTCTGCACCACCACGATTTCTTTGCCGTCATCTTTGCGAATCACTAATTCCAACGAATCTACTTTACTGGCTTTTTGTTCTGCCGTGCTGCCAAGAACAGCCCCAGCGACAGCGCCGACTGCAGTTGCAATCGCTTGTCCTGAACCACCACCGACGGTTGAGCCTAAAATACCACCGATTGCACCACCACCGACTGTACCGATTACACCTTGATTCGGTGCTTGAATATCAACCTGACGACTGGAAACAATGGTGCCATAGCTGATTGAACGCGCTTCTTTCGCTTGGTCACCGGTATAAACATTACCGCTATAAATATCTTTGTTGGCACAGCCGACTACAGCCAGTCCCATCATTGCCGTTAACGCTAACATCGATTTTTTCATAAGTTTTTCCTTAAATTACATTGGAGTGATGATCACCGCTCTTGCTTGACCACATCCCTGATATGGTAGGGATGTAGCTTAATGCAGGTACGGTTTTCTGTATTGTTAGTAAATGTTATTGCCATTGAGAGGTTACAACACTTCTCGCCGACAACTTTAGGTTCGCCGACTTTGACTGTTAAAAAAGGCTTTTCGTTCAAACAAAATTTCCGATTTAGACGTTCAAGCCACTCACTTGGCGATTCTTTAGCCAAAAAAGGCACTACTACTTCGATATGTTCCCATCCTTGCTGTGGATAGTGCTTATTTTTCGGCAGTGGCAATTCAATCACCGACACCGATTGTTCGGCAAAAACCAGCGGTTGCGACAACGCCACTAAATAAATCGGTCGTCCGTTTACCTGATTATCACTCAGCAGTTGACCGCACTTTAGCAATGACGCCAGCCAGAGTTCGCCCTGCTGCTGCGTATTCACCCGTACCGCTAGATGATCAATCAACCAGGTTTGCCGATCTAACCCAATCGCATCAGCTAATTGTATAATATTTTGCTGAAAAATAGCCAGTGTGCGACCAAGTGCGGTTTCCAGCTGCAATAATGGATGGGCATTTGTTAAATTTGCCATTTTTAAAGACTCCGTCTTTCCTCAATCCCGATAAAACGGTATTATAGCGACCAATTTATTAATCTAAAAGGCTACAATTTCTGTGAATATTCAACACATTCTATCGCAAAAAATTAAACAGGCAATGATCGCTGCCGGTGCAGAACCACAATGCGATGCGCTCGTGCGTCAATCCGGCAAAGCGCAATTCGGTGATTATCAGGCAAACGGCGTGATGGCGGCGGCTAAAAAACGGGGAATGAATCCGCGCGAATTGGCACAAAAAACCATTGAAAATCTGGAATTAGGTGATTTATTGGAAAAAGCGGAAGTTGCCGGACCGGGATTTATCAATCTATTTCTTAAAAATACCTGGTTAGCACAACAAAGCCAGCAGTTGCTACAACAGCAAACCTTGGTAGAAAAAGTCGCACAACCACAAACTATCGTTGCCGACTATTCCGCGCCAAATGTCGCCAAACAGATGCATGTCGGACACCTGCGTTCCACCATTATCGGTGATGCGGTGGTGAGGGTTTTGCAATATTTAGGACATAACGTCATTCGCGCCAACCATGTCGGTGATTGGGGCACCCAGTTCGGGATGCTGATTGCTTATCTGGAAAAAGTGGAAAATGAGCATGCCGACGATTTGGCGCTCAGTGATTTGGAAGCATTTTATCGTGCTGCCAAACAATGTTATGACAATGATGCCGAATTTGCCGAGAAGTCCCGCGCCTATGTGGTGAAACTGCAAGGTGGCGATCACTATTGCTTGGCGATGTGGCGCAAATTGGTGGATATCACCATGCAGCAAAATCAACAAACGTATAACCGTTTGAATGTCACCTTAAGCAATGACGATGTGATGGGCGAAAGTCTATACAATCCGATGCTGCCGGCGATTGTTGCTGATTTGAAAAACAAAGGTATTGCGGTCGAGGATCAAGGTGCGGTCGTGGTCTTTTTGGATGAATTCAAAAACAAAGACGGCGAAGCAATGGGGGTGATTATCCAAAAAAGCGATGGCGGTTTTCTGTACACTACCACCGATATTGCAGCGGCAAAATATCGGCATGAAGTGCTGCATGCGGATCGTGTGCTGTATTTCACCGACAGCCGTCAGAGCCAGCATTTACAACAAGCGTGGACAATTGTGCGCAAAGCCGGTTATATTCCCGACAGTATGTCACTGGAGCATTTCAATTTCGGCATGATGTTGGGCAAAGATAACAAACCGTTTAAAACCCGCTCCGGTGATACCGTGAAACTGACCGATTTGTTAGACGAAGCGATTGAACGTGCAGAACAACTGATTAGCGACAAGAATTCAACTCTCAGTCAACAAGAGTTGCAACAAGTGGTGGAGGCCGTAGCGATTGGTGCGGTCAAATATGCGGATCTCTCCAAAAATCGCACCACAGATTATGTGTTTGATTGGGACAATATGCTTAGTTTTGAAGGCAACACCGCCCCTTATATGCAGTATGCTTACACCCGTATCCACTCTATTTTCAGCCGCAGCCAAATTGATAGTGCAACATTGCAGGGCACGATTTGCTTAAACGAAGAGAAAGAGCGGGCGCTTGCGATTAAGTTGTTACAGTTTGAAGAAGCGGTGCAAACAGTCGCAAGAGAAGGCACGCCACATGTACTCTGTGCTTATTTATATGAACTGGCAGGTATTTTTTCCGGTTTCTATGAGAACTGCCCGATTTTGAATAGCGAAGACGAGGCAATTAAAAACAGCCGTTTACAACTGGCGGCTTTAACCCAAAACACATTGCGTCAAGGCTTAGATCTATTGGGCATTAAAACCGTTCGCAAAATGTAATCTTAAGCATCATCAGACACTAAAAAAGTAGAAGATCAGCGCTGCTCTTCTACTTTTTTGTCATTGATATAAACCGAAAACCGCTCAACCACCGGCGAGTTTTACCTGATAGCCCTTTTGCTGTAATAATTGTTTTAACAGCTCACGATTTTCGCCCTGAATTTCAATCGTACCGTTTTTCACCGAACCACCGCAGCCGCAGCGCTTTTTCAGCTCGGAAGCGATTTTTTCCAACTCTGCACTCGGTAACGCCAACCCCGTGATCACCGAAACACCTTTGCCTTTACGTCCGCTGACTTGGCGTTGAATTCGCACAATTCCGTCCCCCTTGAGGATCTGCTCTGGTGCTTCTGTCGGTTTGATACGTCCGCTTTCGGTAGAATAAACTAAAGGATTAGACATATAAAGTGCGGTCCTTAAGCAATAGCGGCATTGATACTTTTCAACACCGCAACCGGATCTTCCGACAACGTAATCGGACGCCCGACCACCAAATAATCCGAACCGGCTGCAATCGCCTCTTTAGGATTCATTACACGGCGTTGGTCGCCAAATTCCGCACCTTCAGGGCGAATGCCCGGGGTGACCAATTTGAAATCCTTACCGCAGTTAGCACGCAAAATCTCGACCTCTTGCGGTGAACACACCACGCCGTCCAAACCGGCGCGTTGGCTCAAACGTGCCAAACGGATGACCTGCTCCATTGGTGACGCATTCAAACCGATTTGCAGTAAATCCACATCTTCCATACTGGTCAGCACCGTGATAGAAATCAGAATCGGCGCCTCTTTCCCATACGGTTCTAAAATTTTCTTCGCCGTTTCCATCATGCGCAAACCGCCGCTGGCATGCACATCCACCATCCACACGCCCAAATCGGCCGCCGAACGCACCGCTCTTGCTACGGTATTTGGAATATCATGGAACTTCAGATCAAGAAATACATCAAAGCCACGGCTGTGTAGCTGCTTAACAAAATCCGTTCCCAACGTGGTAAACATCTCTTTA
This sequence comes from Testudinibacter sp. 'clade 2', assembly GCF_006227735.1. Lineage (NCBI taxonomy): Bacteria > Pseudomonadati > Pseudomonadota > Gammaproteobacteria > Pasteurellales > Pasteurellaceae > Testudinibacter > Testudinibacter sp. 'clade 2'. Next base: position 12,886 of record NZ_VDHB01000053.1, on the reverse strand, counting down.
CCCACTTTTAAACGGCATAAACTCGGATCAATTTGATCAACCAAACTCAAGGCTTGACGTTCAGTTTCATAGTCCAGTGCGACGATAACTTTGCTGCTCATAATTTCCTCTCTCGGTGATTCGGTAAATAGCCTGCGTTTAACTCCCAGTATTCTAGCGGGTTACCACTGTTTTTGCCAGTTGAAAAATAATCTGCTGTTGTTTACCCACGATAGTTTTTAACTATTTTGATAATAATTATTTTCAATTACCAGTTGTTATTGAGAATTGTTTTCGATAAAATTTTGCAACTTTATTTTAATCTAGGATTTTTTTATGAAATGTAAACTCAGCGCACTCTATACCGCACTTTTTGCAGGGATTGTGGTTTCTTCTGTGCAGGCAGAAGAAACCAATAACGTTATTGGCGAAGAAGCTGAATCGTTAGAGCAAATTGATGTCAATGCAGGTTATTTGCAACAAATTGACTACCACGCAATCGGCACTTTCTCCGTCTCCAAAGTCGATGTCCCTATCATTGACACACCAACCACAGTGAATGTCGTCACCACTCAACTCATTGAAGACCGTAAGCCGAATGATTTAATTGACGCCCTTTCCAGCGTCAGCGGCGTAAGTCAAGCCAATACCCTCGGCGGTATCTTTGATGCGGTGCAAAAGCGTGGCTTCGGTGGCAACCGTGATAACTCGATTATGCGCAACGGCAGCCAAGCCGGACCATCGCATAATTTTGGGGCAACGACTGAAACAGTAGAAGTATTAAAAGGTCCTGCCTCAGTGCTTTACGGTATTCAAGATCCGGGCGGGATTATCAATGTGATTACAAAAAAACCGCAACAACAAAGCAAACATGTTATCGGCGGTACCGTCGGTAACAACAGTGCCTGGGGCACACAGTTAGATTCCACGGGTGGATTAGGCAATGGTTTTGCTTATCGCTTTATTTATGACAAACAAGATAAAGATTACTGGCGTAATTTTGGCAAAATCAATACCACAACCTATGCTCCGTCGCTGTCTTGGGAAAATGATCACACTAAGATTTTGATCGCTTATGAACATCTCGACTACACCCAACCTTTTGATCGCGGTACGCAATTAGTCAACGGTCAGGTGGTGAATATCCCGGCGGTACGCCGCTTAGACGAGCCCAATAACCAAACCTCGGGAAAAACCGATAATATCCAAATCAAAGTGGAACAAAAATTGAATGACCAATGGAAATTAAATTTTGTTTATGGTTATGCGCGCGATAAATACCATTACAAGCAGACGCGTGTTGTGGCGGTCAATACCAGCGACACCGAATCACTTGGTTATAATGCCACGCGTACCTTACAACCGAGAACCGCCTTACGCCGTTTAGAAAAACAATCTGCCGATCAACACATTCATTCAGGCTCAATCAATTTAGTCGGTGAATTTTCTATCGGGGAAATCGCGAACCGTTTTATCATTGGTGCAGATGCCAGCCGTAACTATCGCACGACCGGACCGGTATTTAACAATGGCGGTTGGAGCAGTATTAATATTGACAACCCGGTTTACACTAACCCGACCGTTACCGAGACCATTGCAGCAAACAACTGGCAAATCAATAATATCAAAACCCTTGGCGTTTATATTCAAGATACCGCTTATCTGACCGATAACATCATTGTCAGCGGTGGTTTGCGTTATGAGTATTTTGATCAAGTTGCCGGCAGACATGCTATCGGTGCAAACCTTAATCCAAACACCGATCAACACGGCGGCAAACTCCTCTATCAATTTGGTACGGTGTATAAATTCACACCCAATTGGGCGACCTATGCCAACTATGCCGAATCATTCCGCCCACAAGCGAGTATTGCCAACCGTGTTGATTCCGGCCTTGCCCCGGAAGAAGGAAAATCGATTGAGATTGGCACAAAATACGAAAGTGGCAGTATCAACGCCACATTAGCCTTATTCAATATTGATAAAAATAACGTTACCGGAGTTGATAGCAGCAATGAAGTTTATATTGTCGGCAAACAGCGCTCACGCGGTATTGAAATTGACATCAATGGTAATTTAACCGATAAACTCAGTGCTTCCGCAACTTATACCTATACCAAAGTTAAAAGTCGTGAAAATGCGTTATACCCAGATGCGATTGGTAAACAACTTAACGGCGTACCAAAACACCAAGCCGCACTGTTTTTAAGTTACGATCTGGGCACATTTTTCGATGGTAACTGGCGCGTTGGCAGTGGGGCGCGTTATTTAGGTGCTTGGAATGCCTACACCTCGAATTATGCAACCGCATACAAAATCCCAAGTGCGGTGGTTTATGATGCGTTTTTAGCTTATGACACCAAAATTGCCGGTAAAAAGCTCAGCCTGCAATTAAACGGCAAAAATTTATCGGATAAAGTCTATTATCAATCCACATCTGGCAATGCCGACAACTTCATCGTACCGATTGCATTCGGCTACGGGCGTGAAGTGCTGTTAAATGCGAAAGTAGAATTTTAATCTCATTCTCCCCCAAGGGCGATCATCATCGCCCTTTTGTCTTATTCGGAATTTGGTAAAAAATGAATTGGCAAACGGAACTCAATGATAGTTTTCTTTGGATTTTGACCGCACTTTTTTGGCTCTCATTCATATTAACCGTTGCGGCATTCGCACTAAAAAAGACGCAATTCGGGCAAAAATTTTGGCTAATCACCCAACCGTGCGTTAATTCCGGCAAGCGCTGGAAAATCCTCGGTTTGATTTTCATTCTATTGATCCTGATCTTGCTGGAAGTGCGGATCAGCGTGCTGAATACGTTTTTTTATAACGGTCTCTACAGCGCACTACAGAATAAAGATGCCGATGGCTTTTGGTTTTTTGCAACCATCAATGCGATGCTGGTCTTATGTAAAATTATCCACTCAATCATCAATTATTTAATGCGGCAGGTGTTTGAGATTCGCTGGTTGGAAAAGCTGAATCAAACCATGCTCCGGCATTGGTTAGACAATAAAAACTACTACCGCTTAAAGTATGAAAACGATCTGCCCGATAATATTGATCAACGGATTGAACAAGATGCCCGGGAGTTTATTACGGGCACCGTCGATTTAGTCCGCGGGGTGATTAATTCGATTGTATCAACCATCGAATTCACCCTGATTTTATGGCAGCTTTCCGGCATTCTGCTGTTATTTAGTGTTGCCGTGCCGAAAGGGGTGGTCTTTTTCATTTATATTTTCATTCTTCTTTCTACCGCACTTTCAATCTGGATTGGCTATCCGTTAATTAAACTGAATTTTAATAAAGAAAAATTAAACGGGGATTATCGTTATTCGTTAATTCGTGTGCGTGATCAAGCCGAAAGCATTGCCTTTTATCACGGCGAAGAAAATGAAAAACATCACCTGAGCGAGAAATTCCAAAAAACTATTCAAAACCGCTGGCAAATAGTCTATAAAATGTTGGGATTGGACGGTTTCAATACCGGCGTGACCCAAGTGGCTATGTTGCTGCCGCTGATGCTGCAGGCTCCACGCTTTTTTGCCGGACAAGTGACACTGGGCGATATGCACCAAACCGTACAATCCTTTAATCGGTTAATGCGGGCACTCTCGTTTTTCCGGTTGTTTTATGAAGAATTTACGCTTTATCAGGCGCGGCTCAACCGGCTTGCCGGCTTTTTGCAACGGGTGAATGAACTGAGTGCCATCACCGCCCAAGCAACAACGCTTTGCGAAATCGATCATTTCCGACTGCAAAATTTCGGAATTCGAGACGAACAAAACCGCACGTTGCTACGTAATATTAATCTGCAATTGCAGCGTGGCGATTATCTGCTGATTCGCGGTGCTTCCGGCAGTGGTAAAACTTCCCTGCTGAAAGCGATTGCCGGAATTTATCCGTTCAAAACCGAAGGCACCGTACAACAAGATTGCCGTTTCACTCGGATGTTTATTCCGCAAATGCCGTATATTCCGGAAGGTACGCTAAAAGAAGCGATTTGTTATCCCAATATTCAAGCAACGGATCAGCAAATTATGCAGGCTATGCAACACTGCAAATTGGAACGTTATTTGTACGAGCTAGAAACGGAGTGCGATTGGCAAGTGCTGTTGTCGCCGGGGGAAATGCAGAGAATCGCCTTTATCCGTATTCTGTTGGCAAAACCAGATGTGATTTTTCTCGATGAAACCACCTCTGCGCTAGATGAATTGAATGAACAGATTATGTATTTAAATCTCAAACGTTATCTGCCGCACAGCATTGTGATCAGCGTCGGCCACCGCAGCACGCTACAGCAATTCCATAACCGCACTTTGCGTTTATAAAGGCATCTATAAAGCGGTAATACAAAAAGCAGAACGATTGATCTGCCTTTTTCGCGTTCTGCCGACTAGTCGCATTGCCGCTATTGATACTGCCCGTCCACCGGCTTAATCGTTTCCCATTTATTGCACGATGGGCAGTTCCATACCAAGCGATGGCTGCGATAACCGCAATGGGAGCAGCGGTACGAAAAACTTTGCCCGATTTTATTCTCCACCAATTGCTGCAAGCGTATCAAGCTCTCTTTGGCACGCCCATCCTCCGCCTGTTCAATATCATATTGGATTAAGCGGTTGAAAATATCCATACTGGGAATATGGTTCAGCTGTTGATAAAGACCGGCTTGTGCCGCCGCCGCACCACTGTTTTTATCGGTCAATTCCGCCAGTGCCAATTCAACAGCACCGCTATTATGCCGCTGCTTGGCTTTAATCAGAAAAAGCTCGTAGTCATTTGGATCTTGCAGCTGCTGGTAACACCACTTCAAGTGCGGTAGCACTTCAACGATAAATGCGGAATTTTGTTGCAGCACCGCTTGAAAATGCGCGATCGCTGTCTGAAAATCCTGTTCTCGCATATACAGGTAAGCCAATTCAATCGATGCCCTGACACAGGTCGGCGACACCACCAGCGCTCGCATTAACAAGGCTTTTTGCTCTTTAACGCTTAATTCTTCAGCCTCGATGTACTCACAATAATAGTGTGCCAGTTCGATATTATTAGATTGAGGAAACGCTTTTTGCCGCTTTTCAGTGACATCAACCGCTTTTTTCCACTCTTTGGTTTTTTGATAGATTTTTGCCAACTCTTCCAAGGCATTGTCAGCAAATTCCGGTTCATCAACCAAACTAATATAAATATTTTCGGCACGATCAAAAAAACCGACTTTGCGGTAATCAAAAGCCAGCTGTTGTTTGGCAAGCAATTTTTGGTCAAAACTGAAATTCGGGTCATCCACCAAGTTTTGGTGAATACGAATCGCGCGATCCACCTCGCCGCGCGAACGAAACAGATTGCCCAGCGTCAACGAAGCTTCAAATTGGGAATCACTGTGAATATCGTTTTCATTTTCCTGTTTTTGCAGCATATCCAAAAACAGATCAACCGCTTTTTCCTGTTGATTAGACAACAAAAAATTTACCCCGGTGACATAGTCTCGGGATAATTTATTGCTGACATCGTCCTGCCCTTTTTTGGCATTACGATAGCCCATATACCAACCGTAAAGCGCGGCGACAGGCAATAACAGAAACAGTAATTCAAGCATGGAAATTACACGGTTTTATCACGGCTGGCGGTCAATTCAGTGATCTGCTGAGTTTGACGATTGATTTGCCGAGTCAAACGAAAATTTTTGACTTTCAAGCGCAGCACAAAAAAGGCACAGATGGTCCAACCTAATAACAAGCCCAAGCCAAACAGAATCGCTGCCAGTGAGGATAACTGCAATTCGCTTTTGGCAATAATATAATTGAAGCTAATCACCTGATCATTATCAGCACCGATAGTAATCGCAACAATCACAATCGCCAGCACGATAACCAAGCCTAAAATGTATTTAATCATTTTATTCTCCTGAGTTTCATAACGAACATGACCCATTATGCCAAAAATCACACTGGGCATATAGATAAATTCGGTATTAATCAGCGATTTATTGTTAATAATCAGAAAAGTTGTGTTTTGCCACTTTACGGGCAATAAAAAACGGCACTTAATGCGCCGTTTTCAATCAAATTTAATTGGATTCGTTCACACGTTCTCTAAGCTCTTTACCCGCCTTGAAATGAGGAACATATTTTGCATCCAAATCGACTTTGTCACCGGTTTTCGGGTTGCGCCCGATTCGTGGCTGACGGTAATGTAGTGAGAAACTGCCGAATCCGCGAATCTCAATCCGATCCCCATTTTCTAGGGTTTGCGACATCGATTCAAGGATACTTTTAACCGCACTTTCTACGCTTTTTACCGGAATCGTATGATTTTGTTGAATCAAACTTTCGATAAGCTCTGATTTAGTCATAGTGTCTCCTCATTTTGAGCGGATACCGCACTTAGCATCCGCATGTGAAGTTCAATTAATTATTCGCCTTTGGAAGCCGCTTTGAAGGCTTCAGCCATTGCGTTTGGAATCGCTTCTTCTTGCTTGTTCACGTTCGCAACTGCTGCGCTGTCTTCCGCTTCGTCTTTCGCACGTACTGACAAATGCACTGTACGGGATTTACGATCAACACCGGTGTATTTCGCTTCAACCACATCACCGACGCTCACTACAGTCGTAGCATCTTCAATGCGCTCACGAGCCAAGTCAGCTGCACGAACATAACCTTCTGCACCGCCTTCCAACTCTACTTTAACACCTTTAGCGTCAACTTCAACCGCTTTACCGCTTACAATCGCGCCTTTTTTAGTGGCAGCAACAAAGTTGTTGAACGGATCTTCTTCCAATTGTTTGATACCTAAAGAGATACGCTCTTTGATCGCATCGACTTGCAGAACAACAGCGGCAACTTCGTCACCTTTTTTGTAGCTACGAACTGCTTCTTCGCCGGCAACATTCCAAGAAATGTCAGACAAGTGAACCAGACCGTCAATACCGCCTTCTAAACCGATGAAGATACCGAAATCAGTGATAGATTTGATTTTGCCTTCAACGCGATCACCTTTTTTATGTGTCTCGTCGAATTGTTGCCATGGATTGGCTTTACATTGTTTCAAACCTAAAGAAATACGGCGACGTTCTTCGTCGATTTCCAATACCATCACTTCAACTTCATCACCGACGCTAACCACTTTAGATGGGTGGATGTTTTTGTTGGTCCAATCCATTTCGGAAACGTGAACCAAACCTTCAACACCGTCTAAAATTTCAACGAAGCAACCGTAGTCGGTCAGGTTGGTTACTTTACCGCTTAATTTGCTGTTGACCGGGTGATTTTCAGCGATAGCAACCCAAGGATCTTGACCTAATTGTTTTAAGCCTAAAGATACACGGGTACGATCACGGTCGAATTTCAATACTTTAACGGTGATTTCGTCACCTACGTTCACGATTTCGCTTGGGTGTTTCACACGTTTCCAAGCCATATCAGTGATGTGTAACAAACCGTCGACGCCGCCTAAATCCACAAACGCACCGTAGTCGGTCAGGTTCTTAACGATACCTTTAACCACTGCGTCTTCTTGCAGATTTTCTAACAGTTGTTCACGTTCTTGGCTGTTTTCGGTTTCGATAACTGCACGACGGGAAACGACAACGTTGTTGCGTTTTTGATCCAGTTTGATTACTTTGAATTCTAATTCTTTACCTTCTAAATGTAAGGTATCACGGATTGGGCGAGTATCTACCAGTGAACCCGGTAAGAACGCACGCACACCGTTTAACTCAACTGTGAAGCCGCCTTTTACTTTACCGTTGATTAAACCGATAACAGTCGCTTGTTCTTCGTATGCTTTTTCCAGTTCAATCCAAGATTCGTGGCGAACCGCTTTCTCACGAGAAAGTTTGGTTTCACCAAAACCGTCTTCAACGGCATCAAGGGCAACTTTAACGGCATCACCGACTTTAACGTCCAGCTCGCCTTGAGCATTCAAGAACTCTTCAACAGGAATTGCGGATTCAGATTTTAAACCTGCGTCAACCAATACAAAACCTTTTTGGATAGCAACAACAGTACCGTTAACGATAGAACCTTGACGGGTTTCAAGTTCTTTTAGGGATTCTTCAAATAATTGAGCAAAAGATTCAGTCATATTTAATCTTCAAATTAATTAATAACGTCCATTCGAATTCCTTCCAAATGGGGCTGTTTCAAACGGTTTATCCATCCTTGAACAAACCATATTCAGGCGTTACGCTTCTTGTTGAATGCGTAAACCGACATATTGTAACGCTTTTTCGATCACTTCGCTAATACTTAATGCGCTCGAATCCAATAAAAATGCGTCATCCGCCGGTTTTAGCGGTGCCACTGCACGATTTCGGTCACGAAAATCGCGCTCTTTGATTTCGCTTAAGATTTGATCATAATCCGCCGCCACGCCTTTTTGCTGCAATTGCTTAAACCGACGCTTGGCACGCTCTTCCGAACTGGCGTCCAAAAAGATTTTCACTTGCGCCTGCGGAAATACCACCGTGCCCATATCGCGCCCGTCGGCGATCAGCCCTTTTTCAGTGCTGAAATCCCGTTGCCGCTGTAACAATGCTGACCGCACTTGCGCAAACGGCGCTACTTTGGAGGCGTTGTTGCCGGCAATTTCCGTGCGAATTTCGCTGCTGACATCTTCACCGTTTAATAATACTTTCACTGCACTGTTTTCCGGCACAAAGCGGATATCCAATTTTGCCGCCAACGCCGCAAGTGCGGTTTCATCGTCCAACGCGACCGCACTTTTCACAGCCGCCACGCCCAACACACGATAAATCGCGCCCGAATCCAACAGCTCAAAACCCAACTGCTGTGCCAATGCCTGACACAATGTGCCTTTGCCCACGCCACTTGGGCCATCAATGGTAATCACAATCTTTTTTTGCATTTTTTCTTACTCTCAAATAATAAATCAGGCATTAATTTCTAACCGATAAACTTAATTTTTAATTATTTCTAATATTTTTTCATATATCAAAGGAAATTGTTCAAATCCATCTCGATCTAAAAAATGTCCACCATTTTCTATAGCGTAATACTCCGTTTTTAATTTTTGATTTAAATTTTCGCTATAGTAAAAAGGAACAATTTGATCATTTAACGAATAAATCGCTATTCTATTTTGGATATATGGAATCAAGTGTTCGAAATCTTGTGGCGGAGAATTAAACTCATCTAACTCTGGTAATGTAGAAACTTTCTCAATAAAACCCGAAACAAGCACAATCCCCTTAATTCTAGTTTTTGGAAATAGCCTGTTTAGATATCCTAAAATTGTTACACAACCCAAACTGTGCCCAACTAAAATCGTTTCTTCATTTAACTCTATACGACTTTGCAAATGCCCAAGCCAATTTTCATAATGCGGATTATGTGAATCAGGCATAGATAATATAGTTGTAGTTATCCCCTGGTTTTCAAGCTCTTTTCTTAGCCAAGGAAACCAATTAGACTCAGGTGACGCCGTATAACCATGTACGATATAAACTTGCTGTTTCATTATTTTTTATCCTAATCTATACCGTTCGGCAAACAAATGCGGCACGTCACTAAACACGCCGAATACGCCCCAGTTAAACAATTCATTGGCACGCATGGTGCTGTTAACAGTATAAACCGCCACTTTATAACCGGCGTTGTTGAAACGGGCGACGGTTTCACGGGTTAAACCATCTTGTGATAAATGAATATATTCTGCGCCGACCCATTCTAGTACCGTGAGTGCATCGTCCAGACAATCATAATTTTCATACAAACACGCTACCGCAAGCTGCGGACAGCGCTGTTTCAACTCTGCTAAAAGCAGATGGTTAAAGCTGGAAATAATCACTTCCCGTTCCGGCTCAAGTACGGTCAGCGCCTGTTGCAAGCCGTCCAGCAGTTTCAATGCCATCACTTTGCCGGCTTCACAGCTTTTGATCTCGATATTGGCGTTCAATTGATAGTTATTCATCCATTGCACCACCTGCGGCAGTGTCGGCAACGGCTCGCCTTGAAAATCTTCGCTAAACCATGCACCGGCATCAATTCCAGCTAAATCTGCCTGCGTTAAATCATAATAACTGCCGCTGCGATTGGTGCAACGATCCAGCGTGGAATCATGGGTTAAAATCACCGTACCGTCTGCGATCACATCAATATCGCACTCAAACCAATCGATATTGTATTTCTTACACAATTTAATCGCCGCCAGCGTGTTTTCCGGTGCCAGCCCCGACACCCCGCGATGGGCGTAAACGCGATTGTTCATTTTTTTCTCTTTCATGCTTATCTTAGCGTAATCACCCAACAATTATGAATCTGTTTATTTCGTTCAAAATCCAGCGGTAAGGTTTTGGCGCTGATTTCGGTGGCTTGCAAGCCAAGTGCGGTTAAGCCGTCAAAATCCATTTTAAAGCCACGTTTATTATTGGAAAAAATAATTGTACCGTTCGGACGGATAATGTTTTTCAGTAGCGTCATCAATTTCAAGTGATCACGCTGTACATCCCAACTGTCGTCCATGCGTTTGGAGTTGGAGAAGGTCGGCGGATCGACGAAGATCAGATCATATTGCTGTTTGCATTCCGCCAGCCATTGCAAACAATCCGCTTGGATAATTTTATGCTGGCGACTCTCTTCAAAACCGTTCAGAATCAGATTCTGTTCCGCCCAGTTGAGGTAAGTATTGGACATATCCACCGTGGTGGTGGTTTTTGCTCCACCCAACGCCGCATGAACGGTTGCCGAGCCGGTGTAAGCAAACAGATTCAAAAAATCCTTGCCTTGCGCCATTTCGCCCACCATTTTACGGGTCAAGCGGTGATCCAAAAACAACCCGGTATCCAGATAATCGGTCAGATTGACCCACAATTTGGCGCCGTATTCCTGCACGTCAAAATAGTCGCCCTGATTGCCGAGCTTTTCATATTGACTGCTGCCTTTCTGCTTTTGCCGCACTTTCAGCACCAGTTTATTGGTATCGACGCCGGTCACTTGCAAGGTGGCGCTGACGGCGTCCAACAAGCGTTGCCGGGCTTTGTTCGGGTCGATATTTTTCGGTGCGGCATACTCTTGCACCACAATGTAATCCGCATAACGATCAACCGCCAAATTGTATTCCGGCAGATCGGCATCGTATAAACGGTAAGCATCTAATCCCTGCTGCTGCGCCCATTTCTCAATTTTTTTGCGGTTTTTTTGTAAGCGGTTGGCAAAATCGGGCGCTAACGTTGCGCCATTGGAAACCGCACTTTGTGAATTTTCCGCATTCGGTTGCTGAAGTGCGGTCTGGCTTGGTTGTGCTATTTGATAATTCTTTTGCAAACATTCCAGTGGTCCGTTTTTGGCTTTGAATTGGCGGTGTGAACGTAACCGAATGCAATTCAGCAGCCCCGGTTCAGCACTGAAAATCGAGGCATTCCAGCCGCCAAACTGCTGTTTTAAACGCTGGCCAAACACCGAATACAGCGCAATCAGAGCCGGCGTCGTGCCAAGCCGTTCGCCATACGGCGGATTACACACCACTGTGCCGATTTCGTCAGCTGCACACGGATTTTTCAGTGCGGCAATATCGCCTTGCTTGAAGCGAATCAAATGGGCGACCCCCGCTTGCTTAGCGTTATGTTGTGCTTTTTGTAATACGCGGTGATCAAGGTCGAAACCATAAAAGTGCGGTTGCGGATTTTTTTGTGCCTGCTGATCAGCTTGAATTTGCGCTTGTGACCGCACTTGCTGCCAACAAGCGAAATCGTGCCCTTTCCAATGGTCAAAGCCCCAATGTAAGCGGTTGAGTTGCGGTGCAATACCCGCTTCCATCTGTGCAGCTTCAATCAGCAGCGTGCCGGAACCACACATTGGATCGACCAGCGGCGTGCCTTGTTGCCAACCGGATCGTAAAATAATTGCTGCCGCCAAGGTTTCACGCAATGGCGCTTTGCCGCTCTCTTCACGATAGCCGCGCAAATGCAGCGCATCACCGCTCAAATCCAGCGACACAATCAGCTCTTCCCGATTTAAATAGACGTGAATCCGAATATCCGGATACGCCTTTTCCACATTCGGACGAGCTTCACCGTGGCGTTCAAAATAATCGACAATCCCGTCCTTGACCCGCATGGCGCCGAATTGAGTATGACGAATCGCCTGATTAGTGCCGTTGAAATCCACTAAAAAACTGCTTTTGCTGTCAAAATGGTCAGACCAATTGAAGTTGGTGATGGTGGAGTAAAGATCGACATCGTCATAGACCTTGCCCTGTGTCAGCGGCAATAAAATCCGTGAACTTAAACGGCTCCAAAGCAAAGTGCGGTACAACGTGCTGTCATCGGCTTGATACGCCACCCCGCCCTGTTTCAATTGGCAATCTTGCGCCCCTAATGCGCTCAATTCGGTTTTTAATAATTCTTCAAAGCCACGGGCTGTGGTGGCGAACAGGTTTTTCATCTTTTGCTTGGCTCTCATCGCGTCGGTTAATTGAGGCGCAGTATAGCAAACTCGGCGAAAATTCGCAGACTATTTAACGGCGAGATGTGGTACTACACTTCAAGCAATTGCCGCAATGCCTTTGTGTCGAACTAATGTGAGTAACTTAAGTGCGGTACCACTCGGCTTTTTCACGCCCCGTTCCCATTCGGACACCCTATTTTTGCTGACATTTAAGTAAGTGGCAAAAACGGTTTGTGAAAAATTCTCTTTTTGTCGAATTTCACGAATTTCCTGTGGTGTTAAAGGCACAATCGGCGTTAAACAAGCCTGATCAAATTTACGCATTGTGGTTTTGTCGATCGCGCCGACATCATATAATTCTGCTGCGTGCTGATGGATCATTCTTGAAATATCACTGTTATAGCGCATTCTCTACTCCTGTAAATTTGTATCGGGGATTTCAATTAAAATACCCAGCTTAACCCATTGCATTATTTTTTCCTGAGAATAGGGTCTGTTGA
>NZ_VDHB01000052.1:0-6113 GCF_006227735.1 Testudinibacter sp. 'clade 2' | reverse complement strand
GACTATTTTTCGCCAATACAAGGCAAAAGTTGTGAAGTTTAGTCATTCTAAACGAACGGCTTTTAACGCCGTAGTGGCGAAAAAGAGTCATAGTCCTGCGGATTGTGTTTAAAATGAGCACACTCGTCGTTGTAATCCTCATCAATAGTCCCACTATTGATTTCGGCTTACGCCTAGATTGTGCTCATTTTAAACGACAACTCAAAATATAAACAAAGATCAACAGACCCTAACGCCATAAGTAAAAAATTCGCACCAAATTCCAGCAAAAACAGTTTTTATTTTGTCTAATTCCTTTAGAATAGAAAGATATTTTTATTCATAAAAACATATTTTGACAATTTGAGGTGTCTAGTGACTTCTGAGAACCAAAACCGTAGCAATACTGAAGCAACCGCCGGTGAAAAACAGAATCAATTAAAATTTGAATTTAGCAACATGGAACCGATTACGCCGAAAAAACCGATTGAAGAAAAGCCCTCTTTTTTTGATAAGGCGAAAGGCTTGTTACCTAAACGTGAGCACAAGGAGGAAAGTATGAACACGACAAACCTGCCCCCTCATGATCTACAATCTGCAGCAGAAAATGGAGCTCAAAGCGGAACAGCTAGCGAAATGACGGCTAAAAGCACGGTCGAGCCGCTCACAGCTAATGACGCAAACAGTGCGCATGAGCCATTGAGCAATCGCTTGAAAAAACCAGAAACTTGGGGCATCTTAAATCGTTTGCCAGCCAAACACCGTCGCTTATTCATTGCTTTATTGGCACTGATTTTGGTGTTATTGATTTTCTTTTGGTTAAAACCAAGTTCAACCACCACTGTTGATGCTCTACAAGCGCAAAATTCGAATGCGTTGCCGATAGAATTTCAATCGTTGAATCACTCGGAAGAAGAGCAGATCAACCAGCCTAACGACCAGCTCAACACCCCAAATAATAATCAAAACAACGCCTTGCTACCGCAACCGAACACTAATGATAGCAATGCACAAACCTTGGCAACTTCTGCCGCAACTCAAGCCGCTGCCGTAGCAGCTGGAACGGTAGCGCAAAGCGCAAGCACTCAAAATACAAGCGCCCAAGCTGTGACACCGCAAACTACCGCCACTCAACCAGCAGCAACGCCACCTCGTTATGAAGCGCCAAAAGAGCAAGCTACTCGTACACCGACAAGAACACAACCAAGCACGACAACGAAAACCACCACAGCCAAACAGACCGTAGCGCCAAAACAGGCGGCAGCACCGACTAAAACAGCCAGCGAAAATACGGCTTCCGGCAGCAGCCGCACGTTGACTATCCCGCAAGGCGTCAGTTTGATGCAGGTATTTCGTAATAACAATCTGAATATTGCCGATGTCAATGCGATGACCAAAGCCAACGGCGGTGAAAAAGCACTCAGCAGCTTTAAAGCCGGTGACAAAGTGACGATTCAAGTTAATTCACAAGGCCGAGTGAGCCGTTTAACCTTACAAAACGGCAGCACCTTTATCCGTAATAACGACGGCAGTTATCAGTATAAGAAATAATCAAAAAATGCCGTTATCTAAATGATAACGGCATTTTTACTGAAATTTCATCACGTCAATATGAGGCTTATTCCTATGATGAAGAAAGGTTTATTCAGTTGCATTATCATCTTGCTATCCGGTTGTCATGCTCCGATTGACACCTACAATAACCTGACCTCGCAACAAAGCACCTCCGGCTCGACAGCATTAAATAAAACCCTGCCTGAGCGTAATACTACCCACCTTTACCACTGCGATGACAATATCCAAATCAAAGTGACTGCCCTCAATGCTTCAGCCATCAAACAGCACTCAAAAAATCCTTCGATTCAACTGACCCTGAACGGCATCAGTCAGCATCTGCAACCCGTCGTCTCCGACAGTGGCAAACGCTACGCCAATATCCAATGGAACTGGTGGGAAAGAGCGGAAAGTGCGGTGCTGAGCAACAGTTTGGGCGAAGTGATTGCAAGCGGTTGTAAAGTAGAACAAACTGATTAACCGCACTTTAGGATCTGTTGAGTTAAATACAAAGTGCGGTGTTAGCTTATTCCAAATTCTGGATCTGTTCGCGCATTTGTTCGATCAAGACTTTTAACTCAACTGCCGAGTTGGTGACCTCAACATTAATTGATTTCGAAGCAAGTGTATTCGATTCGCGGTTTAATTCCTGCATCATAAAATCTAACCGACGCCCAACAGCACCGCCTTTTTTCAGGGTTGCAGTCGTTTCTTTCACATGCATTTGCAGCCGATCCAGCTCTTCCGCCACATCGACACGCTGTGCTAATAAAATCATCTCTTGTTCCAAACGTTGCGGATCGGCTTGCAATTGGATTTCATCAAACCGCTGTTGCAATTTTTCCCGCTGCCATTGTAGAATCTGCGGCATTTGCGACCGCACTTTGTCCGCTTCAACACTGATCGCTTGCAGGCGCTGTTGGATAATCTCTTGCAGTTTCTGCCCTTCACGTCCACGCATAGCGATAAATTCGTCTAGCAGTTGATCAAACCCAGTAAGTAAATCTTGACTGATTTGATCTAAGTCTTGCTCCGGTGTTTCAACTACCCCGGGATAACGCAACACATCGGTTAAACTGATCTCCCCTTCACCGGCTTGCTGTTGCAGCCATTTGAGCGATTGCAACACCTGCTGCGCCAACGACTGGTTGAGCTGTAGTTCAAGTGCGGTTTGTGTTTTCAATTCCAAACGCAGATTACATTCCACTTTACCGCGGGTGATCCGCTGACGGATTTTTTCACGCAAGTTGTTTTCCAAGCCACGAAACTGCTCCGGCAAACGGAAAAAGTTTTCTAAATAACGTTGGTTGACGGAACGAATCTCCCATACAGCATTGCCCCAACTCTGTTTCAGTTCCAAACGGGCAAATGCGGTCATGCTGTAAATCATATTTTTTCCTTATTCGATGATTAAACTAGGCTATTCTACCGATTTCAAACCGGACTGTCGTGTGTAAAGTGCGGTTTCATGCTAGAATTCGCTGTGAATTATAGATGAATAATGGAGAATCCCAATGCGCCCAAATGACCGCCCTTTACAAGCGCCCCGCCCGATAAAAATCAGTCGCCACTATACTAAACATGCCGAAGGCTCGGTATTCGTTGAGTTTGGCGATACCAAAGTGCTGTGCAACGCTACCCTGGAAAATAGCGTACCGCGCTTTTTGAAAGGGCAGGGGCAAGGCTGGATCACCGCTGAATATGGGATGCTGCCACGCTCGACCAATGTGCGGATGCAGCGTGAGGCCGCTCGCGGTAAACAAGGCGGACGCACGTTGGAAATTCAACGCTTGATTGGTCGTTCATTGCGCGCCATGATCGACTTGACCGCACTTGGTGAACGCACCATTACCGTCGATTGTGATGTCATTCAAGCCGATGGCGGCACGCGCACGGCGGCAATCAGCGGGGCTTGCGTGGCTGTGATTGATGCGATCAATACTTTACTTGCCAATGGCGATTTAAAAACCAATCCGATCAAAGGGTTGGTTGCCGCAATTTCCGTCGGTATTGTTGACGGTACAGCGGTATGCGATTTGGAATATGTGGAAGATTCCGCTGCCGAAACCGATATGAATGTGGTCATGGCCGAAGATGGACGCATGATTGAAGTGCAGGGTACGGCCGAAGGTGAACCGTTTAGTCACCAGGAATTATTGCAATTACTGGAATTGGCACAGGGTGGCATTGCGCAGATTTTTGCCGTACAACGTGCGGCCTTAAACGATGATTAAGGTGATTTATGCAAGATTATAAACAACAATTTATTGAATTTGCCCTCAAGCGCAATGTCTTAAAATTTGGTGAATTCACCTTAAAATCTGGTCGGAGCAGCCCCTATTTTTTCAATGCCGGGCTATTTAACACCGGCAGTGATCTGGCACGTTTGGGTGAATTTTATGCGGCGGCAATCCAAGCCTCAGGGATCGACTATGACATGCTGTTTGGTCCTGCCTACAAAGGTATTCCGATCGCCACCACCGTTGCCATTGCATTAGCTAATCAATTTGGTTGCGATAAGCCACTGTGCTTTAATCGCAAAGAGGCAAAAGATCATGGTGAAGGCGGCAATTTAATCGGTAGCCCATTACAAGGCAGAGTTCTGTTGGTTGATGACGTCATCACTGCTGGAACGGCTATTCGCGAATCAATGCAACTGATTGCCGCCCATAATGCGAAGCTAAGTGCGGTGATGATTGCGCTAAATCGTCAAGAAAAAGGCAAAGGGGAATTATCTGCCATTCAAGAAGTAGAACGTGATTATGATTGCCGAGTGCTCTCCATTATCGATTTAGACGATCTCCTCACTTTTTTGAACCGTAGCCCAGTTTACCAACCCTTCCTCCCCGCAATGCGCCAATATCAACAACAATACGGTGTATAACCGCACTTGGGTATTTTGACAAGATTGGAGTTAATTGCTCAAATCTTGTCTTTTT
Source organism: Testudinibacter sp. 'clade 2' (assembly GCF_006227735.1). NCBI lineage: Bacteria > Pseudomonadati > Pseudomonadota > Gammaproteobacteria > Pasteurellales > Pasteurellaceae > Testudinibacter > Testudinibacter sp. 'clade 2'. The sequence goes on along the minus strand of NZ_VDHB01000052.1, from coordinate 1,641 downwards.
TCACTAAATAGCAAAGAATGTTCACTACCCCAAATCATACAAAATCTAATAAAATTCACAATAAATAAAATTTTATCTAAAGTAAATGATTTTTATATATTGACTGCATAGTCAATGGATTGATTTATTAATTTTTGTATTATATAAATATCACAACTAAATGTTTATTCGATCGGAAAGCCCTTGACGGTGAGCCATCTTGATTTGATGCTAAAGGTTTACCTTCCTGAATATATTCAGGTTATTTTTGGGGTGGCTTAAAATCCAATAGCAATTGCCCCCTTTCACCGCACTTTTATTTCTGGGTTTAAAGTGCGGTTTTTTTTGCTCTTATTCCACTAGATCAGTTTATTCACCGACACCAAATAGCAGCTCTTCGCGAAACGCATCCGAACAAGCGGCAGTTTTTAATTTCATACGCAAACTCAATTGCGCAGGGTGCAGCCGGGTTAAATGCAATGCATAATAACGCAGGGAGGTCAGCTTCTTTTCCCCGTTATCTTTACTACTGAGACCACGGACATCTCGATATACTACATCCAACATCCAATGCACCTTCCTTTTTTTGAGCGATAAATGCTCCCGAATACTTTCTGCTAATTGTGGTAATGCCGCATTTAAACTGCTGATATAACAATCTAACTTAGAGTCTAATTTGCTGTTCTGCCTCAACGTCGACAGAGATTCTGCACACAGCACCGCTTGAATCCCCTCCCAGCGCATGGGTTCAGACAACCATTCATCAACGGGTAATTTCTTATACTGTCGCCCAGTATTTATATTTTCATAATAATCAATAGCTTGTGGATTTTCTCGTTCCATTTTATGGAAATAAGCTGCAATTTCTTTGCGGAACATTGCATGATTATTATTTAAAGCAACCACATAGTCTGCTTGCTTATCCTTAAGTTGCTCAACAATCTTTTTCTGTGTGTTGCAGGCATAAACGGAAACTATCGCTCGCCTCAATTTTAATGTCTGGAGTATTTCCAACACACCTTGCTGTTCATTACGCCAACGTGGAGATTTATGCTGTATCAGTATCACACCGCGCATTTTACTTTGTATGGTAATACTATGCAGTGCACTTTTCGCCTCATTACCGAAGCAGTTACGAAGGTTTTTTCCATCCAATGGAATTTGCTCAAGATTTTTGCTCTGGCGTAATTCGTTAACAAAATTGATAAAAATATCATTTAATTGGCTTGAATGAAGTTTGCAAACAAGATCAGCGATAGTCTCTTTAGATGGAATGCCTTGTGTAAAAGGTAAATATTGACGCAACCAAGAGAGGTGGCTTTCACCAAACTGGTGAACATCGCACCATGTTTTTGCTCCTGACAACACCGCTGTCATGGTTAAAAAAATAAGCTCTAATAAAGAATATCTCTGGACATCATTCTCAATTTCCTCAGCCTGAGCAAAAAAGTTAAAAAAATCCATATAAGCCCCCTAAATTGTTATTAAAATAAGTATTTATCTGCACAGTGTAAATTTACACTAAACTTACTATAAAATAATCGGGCACTCTTTAATAATATTTATTGCGGTTTTCTTGATATTAGCTAAAAAATTGGTGTTAATGCCTGTTTTTCATCCAACACATTTATTTTTGCACCAATACAAAAAACCCTTAGCATC
>NZ_VDHB01000051.1:0-2145 GCF_006227735.1 Testudinibacter sp. 'clade 2' | reverse complement strand
CGCCTAGATTGTGCTCATTTTAAACCACAACTCAAAATATAAACAAAGATCAACAGACCCTAGGCTCTGTTGAAATTTTATTGCGCATTTTCCTTTGTGCTTTGTCGACTTATTGATACAATTTGCGCTACCATTTAACTAAATGACTTTGAAGCAGAAAAATAATGACCAAGAAAAAACCAAAAGTCGGTTCCAATACCATCGCCCTCAATAAAAGAGCGCGACACGATTATTTTATTGAAGAAGAGATCGAAGCCGGTTTGTCGCTGCAAGGCTGGGAAGTCAAGTCAATGCGTGCCGGTAAGGCGAATATCAGTGACAGCTATGTGATTTTCAAAGATGGCGAAGCCTATCTGTTCGGTGCGATGATCACCCCGTTGAATGTTGCCTCTACCCATGTGGTCGCTGATCCAACCCGCACCCGTAAATTACTGCTCAGCAAACGAGAGTTGGACAATTTGTTCGGCAAAGCTAACCGTGACGGCTTCACCATCGTCGCCCTCTCTTTATATTGGAAAAATGCTTGGGCAAAAGTCAAAATCGGCTTGGCAAAAGGCAAAAAGCAACATGATAAGCGTGATGCGATCCAAGACCGAGAATGGCAGCGCACTAAAGAACGGATTATGAAGCACAGTAACAGAGGTTAATTCGCTAACTTACGCAAAGATGAAAGCCAAATCGGTAACCCAGATTTGGCTTTTTTATCGGTATCAAATTGAATTAGGGCTAAACTGAAAACTGAGTCACCAGCCGTTTCGGGTGAATCACGCTGTATTGGTCCACTTCTGCCACCCCTAAAAAACACTGTTTATCGCTGTATAACCGCACTTGCCCTTGTAGCTGTTGCGGATTGTCAAAACGCAGCCGCTGCCCGAAACTGATCGCTCGGGTCTGTTCTGGATTCAGATCAATTTTTGCCAAGTTTGCCACCGCAGTATCTGCCGCCAGCAAATGTTGATCCAATAAGCTCAACGCTTGCTGCTCCGCCAATTGTTGCAGAGTTTGCAACGTCACCATCGACTGGGTAGGATAACTCGCCACCGCACTTCGGTGCAACACGGTAACGTGTGCGCCACAGCCGAGAAATTCACCGAGATCGTCAATCAAAGTACGAATATAAGTACCTTTTGAACAATGTACCTCAAGGGTTAAAAATGGCGCTTGATAATCTATAAATTCCAATTCAAAAATCGTAATCGGGCGGGCTTCGCGTTCGACTGTAATGCCGGCACGGGCATATTCATACAGCGGTTTGCCTTGGTGTTTCAAGGCCGAAAACATGGTCGGCACTTGCTGCAACTCACCACGAAAGTGCGGTAGCGCCGCCAGAATTTGCTCCAGACCGCACTTGACCTCACGCACGGCTACCACTTGCCCTTCGGCGTCAGAGGTGTCGGTGCGCTCCCCCAATTTTGCGGTGACACGATAGCGTTTATCAGCATCCAGCAGAAATTGGGAAAACTTGGTCGCTTCGCCCAAGCAGATCGGCAACATTCCGGTTGCCAGCGGATCCAAAGCACCGGTATGTCCGGCTTTATTGGCTTGATAGAGACGTTTGACTTTCTGCAACAGATCGTTGGAACTCAACCCTTGTGGTTTATCGAGCAGCACGATACCGTCAATGTCACGCCCTCGTTTTCTTGGTCTCGACACAATTTTTCCGTTTATTGATTATCATCTTTATGTTTGGCTTTGTCTTCATTCAGCACTTGGCTGACCAAATTCGACATCCGCATTCCTTCGACCAACGAATTGTCGTATTCAAAACGCAATTCCGGCACAATCCGCAACCGCATCGCTTTGCCCAGTAATGAACGAATATAGCCGGACGCCTGATGCAGCCCTTCCATACCGTTTTTTACTGCTTCCTGATCTTGATCGAACAAGAATGTGACAAATACTTTGGCGTACACCAAATCACGCGACAGTTCTACATCAGACACTGTTACCATGCCGATACGTGGATCTTTCACTTCACGCTGTAAAATTATTGCGATCTCTTTTTTTATCTCTTGCGCCACTCGCTGCGAGCGACTAAATTCTCTTGCCATTTTATTTTTCCTTTGTTTATGCAAAAGGCGATCAAATGATCGCCTCGGTTTCTTGACAAAGATATTTGATGAGGCAATGTAGGGGCGGATTATA
>NZ_VDHB01000050.1:0-8895 GCF_006227735.1 Testudinibacter sp. 'clade 2' | reverse complement strand
GACTGTTTTTCGCCAATACAAGGCAAAAGTTGTGAAGTTTAGTGATTCTAAACGAACGACTTTTAACGCCGTAGTGGCGAAAAAGAGTCATAGTCCAGCGGATTGTGTTTAAAATGAGCACACTCATCGTTGTAATCCTCATCAATAGTCCCACTATTGATTTCGGCTTACGCCTAGATTGTGCTCATTTTAAACGACAACTCAAAATATAAACAAAGATCAACAGACCCTAGTTTTGATTCATTTTAAGGGGAAACAATATGCGTTGGCAGGGACGTAGAGAGAGCAGTAACGTAGAAGATCGACGGGGCGCATCCGGCGGCGGTTTTCGCGGCAAGGGCGGTGGTATTGTCGGTTTGCTGATTATTTTAGTCGGTGCCTATTTTGGCGTCGATCTGTCTGGTTTGGTCGATACCAGTAGTATCAGTTCGGGGCAGAGTTACCAATCCTCACTGAGTGAGCAGGAAGAGCAGCAGTTAAACTCCTTTTCGCGCGTGGTGTTGGCGGATACTGAAGTGGCCTGGGAACAGTATTTCGGCAAGAGCGGTCAGCGTTACACACCACCGACGATGGTGCTTTACAATTACGCAACCCAAACCTCATGCGGCACCGGACAGGCAGCAATGGGACCGTTTTATTGCCCGAATGACCAACGAGTGTATCTGGATCTTTCATTTTATAAAGATATGAGTAACAAGCTGAAAGCCTCAGGCGACACGGCATTTGCCTATGTGATCGCGCATGAAGTCGGACATCATGTGCAAAATTTATTGGGCATTTTGCCGAAAGTACAGCAAGCGCAGCAGCGCAGTGGCAGCCAAGCTGCGGCAAATCAATTATCGGTCAAATTAGAATTGCAAGCCGACTGTTTTGCCGGTATTTGGGGGCACTATGCCGATAAAAACGGTATTTTAGAGTCAGGCGATTTGGAGGAAGCCTTCAATGCTGCCGAAGCGGTCGGCGATGACCGTTTGCAAAAACAATCTCAAGGTTATGCAGTGCCTGACAGCTTCACCCATGGCACATCAGCACAGCGTTTAGCTTGGTTTCAACGTGGATTACAAAGTGGTGATATTAAGCAATGTAATCCGTTTGGCTAAAGCGTTTTGCTGATCTAAAGTGCGGTCGACTGCAAACAAATAACCTAAAAACAATCTGTAATTTGACACTGCAGATTGTTTTTTTATCGCTAAATTCTCATTTAGGATAAAAAATAAGGTTTTTATCTATTTTGCTATTGATAATTGTTATCAATAATGTAATATGCTACGCCTCGAATGTTCCTAAATAAAGATCAACTGACCCTAATATTGAGGCTAAACCATGCAAAAAAATATTCACCCCAGCAACTATCGTACTGTTTTATTTTATGATTCCAACGCAAAAAACGGTTTCTTAATCCGTTCTTGTGCTAGCACCAATGGCACCATGAAATGGGAAGATGGCAAGGAATATCCGGTGTTTATGTGCGATACCTCTTCAGCATCACACCCTTACTATACGGGTAAAACCCGTCAATTAGGTACAGAAGGGCGTGTCAGCGACTTCAGTAACCGCTTCGCCAAATTCGGTTTAAAAAGCAAATAGGAGTTTAATATGCAAGTATTATCATCATTGAAAAGCGCTAAAACTCGCCATCAAGGCTGTAAAATTGTACGTCGCCATGGCGTGGTTTATGTGATCTGCAAAGAAAATCCACGCTTTAAAGCCCGCCAAGGGGGCTGTAAGAAAAAACGCTAGGATTTTTTTCATTGAAAAAAAACTTGATAAATTTTATTATCGATGCTCACAGCTATAATTCTGTAGCTGTGAGTAATACACTTTTTATAAGGAATAGATAATGAAATTACACCATTTGTCAGGTTTTATCGCATTATTGTCGAGTGTCGGGTTATTTGCCGCTCCGCTAAATGTTGCTTCTTATAACATACACCACGGTGCTGGTGAAGATGAGGTTTTAGATTTACAGCGTATTGCGAATGTATTGAATAAGTTAGACGTGGATTTGGTCGGTTTGCAAGAAGTGGATATTGCTAACGCCAGAACCGGATTTGTCAGTCAAGGCAAATATATTGCGCAGCAATTGCAAAATGCGCAAAATACGCCTTGGAAAACCTTAAATGCAGCCGCTATCGAGTTTGAAAATGGTGAATATGGCAATGCTATTATCTATAAATCCGATGCATTAACCTTAAATGACTATAAAGTGGTGCGCTTACCGGATCCCGATGGTGATGGTCAACGTTCAGCGGGTGTTGCAACCTTTACGGATAAAGATGGTATTACATTCCAATTTGTCGCCTCGCATTTAACCCACAAAAATAAAACTGAAAATGGTAGCACGATTCAATTAGCTTCGTTAAAAATGATCGAAGAAACTCTTGATTCTAAGTTACCGACCATTTTTGTAGCCGATTTCAACGCTTCGATCAGAAAAGAAGATAATCATAATTTGGATACGATGGCGTATTTGATAAAAAATAACTGGCGGATTGATAGTCCGTTAGAAGGGGCGAGTATCCCAGATGAGCCATGGATTATTGATTATGTGGTCAGCAAAAATCACGATAAATTAAAAGTCAATAGTTCGCAAATTGTGTTGGATGATTTGACTAAAGTTGCTTCTGATCATTTCCCGGTGAAAGTGAACTACCAGCTAGAAAAATAGTGATTAAAAAAGCCGATTGGTTTCCCAATCGGCTTGTATATCCAGCAGTATAAATACTGTGCGGTAAAAATTAACGCTTGCTGAACTGTGGACGACGACGTGCTTTACGCAAGCCGACTTTCTTACGTTCAACTTTACGAGCGTCACGAGTGACAAAGCCGGCTGCACGCAGTGCAGGGCGTAAAGTTTCATCGTATTCCATCAATGCACGAGTGATACCGTGACGGATCGCACCTGCTTGACCGGAAATACCACCACCTTTAACCGTGATGTACAGATCCAATTTTTCAGTTAATTCCACTAACTCCAGCGGTTGACGTACGATCATGCGAGAAGTTTCGCGACCGAAATAAACGTCTAATTCACGTTGGTTGATAGTGATTTTACCACTGCCCGGTTTGATAAATACACGGGCTGAAGAGCTTTTGCGGCGGCCTGTGCCGTAGTTTTGATTCTCTGCCATAATCTTGATCCCGTGATTAAATGTCTAAAACTTGTGGTTGTTGCGCAGCGTGGCTGTGTTCAGCACCGGCATACACTTTCAATTTGCGATACATTGCACGACCTAAAGGACCTTTAGGCAACATACCTTTAACCGCAATTTCAATCACGCTTTCAGGACGACGCTCGATCATCTCTGCGAAAGTCGCTTGCTTGATACCACCGATGTGACCTGTGTGCCAATAGTAGATTTTATCGCTTTGTTTGTTTCCGGTTACGGCAACTTTTTCAGCGTTAATCACGATGATGTAATCACCGGTATCGACGTGTGGAGTGTATTCGGCTTTGTGTTTACCACGTAAGCGACTTGCGATTTCAGTAGCCAAACGACCTAAAGTTTTGCCGGTCGCATCAACTACATACCAGTCACGTTTTACAGTTTCCGGTTTTGCTACAAAAGTTTTCATTAAATGATTACCAAAATAAAATTTTTAAACCCTGTGCTTAATATAACAACATCAAGCACACCTCTAAATTGATTGCTGCACCCCTTCGAGTGAGAACTCAATTAAATTTACGCGGTGGGAAATACCGTTCGTAATACAGGGTCGCAAGATTATACGGAAAATAGTGGCAAAATGCTAATTTTTCTTTTAAATTTGTTTTAAAAAAACGGCTTAGGTCAAAAAAATATGATTTAGTGCTTAGCGTTAACTTGATAAGGATTTATAATTTCAATCAGTTACCTTGAACAGTTCAATACAATTTAACATATTTCAACGGGGGAGAGCATGGAAACAGCAGCAGTGGCAAACAATGTATGGTTGATCGGTACAATTGGGGTGGTGATTGGCTTTATCTTAGCGTATCTTTTCATCAGAATAACCAGTGGCAGTGTCAAAAAACAGTTAAAAACCGAATCCGAATTAAAACAGGTGAAGACTGAGGTAGAACAGCAGAAAAACAAGATCGAGGAACATTTTGCCGAAAGTGCAGAGCTGCTGAAATCGTTGGCGCAGGACTATCAACGCTTATATCAGCATTTAGCCAAAAGCTCAGTGGCATTATTACCGGAAGCTACAGCAAAAGAAATTTTTGCTCAAGATTTGTTGGCAGACAAAACGGCTGAAACATTTGATGAAAATGTGGCAAGTGCGGTCAACGAATCACAAAACGACGAAAAAGCGCAACCAAAAGATTATTCTAAAGGTTCTTCAGGCTTGTTAAAGTCTAAAGAATCTTAAAGATAAAGTCTTAATACAAGAAGTTTAATTTATTGAAAAGCAACGATTTTCCGTTGCTTTTTTAACAACTATAGAGTGGTATTATGCGGGAATTCAGTGAAATTATTAAAGCCAGAGATTGGGAAAATCCATTAGTGACCTCCTCGTTATCGCGACTGGCAGCACATGCGCCGTTGTGCGCTTATCCCGACGTGCAAAGTGCGGTCAGCAAAGCACCATCGCCTAATCAACAATCCCTTAACGGCAGCTGGCAATTTCAACTGTTCGCCAAGCCGGAGGCTGTGCCGGAAGCCTTTATTCAGCCGCACTTTGATGATGCCGACTGGCTGACGATTGCTGTGCCGTCCAATTGGCAGTTGCAGCCAAATGTGGCGGACAACCCGATTTATACCAATATTCAATATCCGTTCCCGGATAATCCGCCTTATGTGCCGCAAGCGAATCCGACCGGCTGTTACCGCACTTCGTTTGTATTGCCGCCGGCGTGGCAACAGCGCCAAGTGCGGATCAATTTTGACGGTGTGAACAGTGCGTTTCATCTTTGGTGTAACGGATGTTGGGTCGGTTATGCGCAAGACAGCCGTGTTGCCGCCGAGTTTGATTTAACGGAATTTGTACAAGCGGGCGAGAATCGGTTAGCAGTGATGGTACTGCGCTGGAGCGACGGCTCTTATCTGGAAGATCAGGATATGTGGTGGCTGAGTGGCATTTTCCGCGATGTAACCTTGCTGAGTAAACCGCAGTTGCATATTGCCGATGTCGAAATTCAAGCGGATTTGGATGCGATTTATCAAAACGGGCAACTTGTGGTCAAAACCCGTTTGAACCAAAACAGCGAATTGACAAAAGTGCGGTTGCAGCTGTTTAATGGCGAGCAATCGCTGCTGGATATCACCCATTCAATCGCACAACAAGCAGCGGTCGATGAAAAAGGCGGCTATCAGGATCGGATTCAGCAAATCGCCGACGTACCGCAGGTGCAACCGTGGTCAGCAGAGATACCGCACTTGTATCGTTGCGTGATCAGCTTATTAGATCACAACAATAAACTGCTCGATTGCGAAGCCTATGATATCGGTTTCCGCAAGGTGGAAATTAAGCAGGGGCAACTGCTATTAAACGGCAAACCGCTACTGATTCGTGGCGTAAACCGGCACGAGCACCATCCCGAACGTGGACATGCGCTGACCCTTGAAGATATGCGGCAAGATATTATCTTACTGAAACAAAACAACTTTAATGCGGTGCGCTGTGCGCATTATCCCAACCATCCCGCTTGGTATGAGTTGTGCGATCAATATGGTTTATATGTGGTGGACGAAGCCAATTTAGAGACCCACGGACAGTTTCCGATGCAGCGTTTGTCGAACGATCCAAGCTGGCTCAACGCCTATTTGGAACGGGTTGTGCGTATGGTGGAGCGGGATAAAAACCACGTTAGTATTATCATCTGGTCGCTGGGCAATGAATCGGGTATCGGTAATAATCACCATGCGATGTATCAATGGCTGAAGCAGCGCGATCCGAGCCGACCGGTGCAATACGAAGGCGGTGGCTCGATGACTGCGGCAACCGACATTATCTGTCCGATGTATGCCCGTGTTGAACAGGATCAATTTTTCGCTGCCGAAGCAGTCAGCAAATGGGCAATCAAAAAAGCGATTTCGATGCCTGGTGAACAACGACCGCTGATTTTATGCGAATATGCGCATGCGATGGGCAACAGCGTGGGCAATTTTGCGCAATATTGGCAGGCATTCCGCCAATATCCACGGCTGCAAGGCGGTTTTATTTGGGATTGGGTCGATCAAGGTTTAACCAAATTTGATCAAGAAGGTAATCCCTATTGGGCGTATGGCGGTGATTTTGGCGATCAAATCAATGATCGTCAGTTTTGTATCAATGGATTGTTATTCCCAGACCGCACTTTGCATCCGGCCATGCATGAAGTGAAAAAAGCGCAGCAGTTTTTCCAATTCAAACTGGCAAAGGCGGAGCAGGGCTATGAGTTGACCGTAACCAGTGAATACCAGTTCAAAACCGTGAAAGATTGCTTCCTGCATTGGAAACTCAGCGCTAACGGTTTTCCGATTCGCTTTAACTATAGCGGGCTGAATCTGCCGCCGCAAGGCAGCCAAACAATCCGGATTCCGTTGGATATTCACCTGCTGCCGGATACGCTGTATTTGATTGATGTGGAAGTGGTGTTAAATCAAACCCAAACATGGGCAGAAAATGGTTTCAGCCTGGCAAAACAACAGTTTGTGCTGCCTGAAGTGATTGCACTGAGCGAACCGCCATTGCAACCTTCTGCGCTACCGCACTTTGTTGAAGATGAAGCGCAATTAACGGTGCAGCAGCCGCATTTTCAGCTTGTGTTTGATAAAAAGAGCGGTTTGCTCAGCAGTTGGCGGAAAAATGGCGCTGAACAATTGGTGCAACCGTTGCGCAATAATTTTTACCGAGCGCCATTGGATAACGACATTGGCACCAGCGAAGCGCACCATGCCGATCCAAATGCGTGGATCAGCCGTTGGCAGCAGTCCGGTCTGTGGTCGTTGACTGAAAAATGTTTGGCGTTCAAGCTTGAACCACTGTCCGATTGTTTGCAAATTTGTGTGCAGCACGGCTATTATCATCAAGAGCAACTGCTGCTCAAAAGCCAATGGTTGTACCGTATCACCGCACAGGGTGAACTGGATTTGGCTGTTCAGGTTGAGGTCGCCGACGGTTTGCCGTCGCTGCCGCGCGTGGGCGTTGAATTGGCGTTGGTCAACAGCGATAGTCGCGTGAAATGGTTTGGGCGCGGGCCGCATGAAAATTATCCGGATCGCAAAGATGCAGCGCATATCGGGCAATATGATTTGTCACAATTTGAGCTGCACACCAACTACATTTTCCCAAGCGAAAACGGCTTGCGTTGCGATGTGCGTGAATTAACCGTGGCAGAACTCAACGTGACAGGGTCGTTTAATTTTGTTGTCAGCCGCTTCAGTCAAGCCAATCTGGCAGAAGCACGCCACACTTGTGACTTAGTGGCGGGTCCTTGTCTTTATGTTCGCCTTGACGGATTCCATATGGGCGTCGGCGGTGATGACTCATGGACCCCAAGTGTACATCGGGAATATCAACTGTCACAAAGGCAATACCATTATCAACTAAACTTCGCACTATAATCGAGCGAGACCAAACACTTATTTGCGGCAGAATATCGATTTTGTCGCAAATAGTACTCGTCGTATACACTTTAAACAACTATAAAACTTGTTTTTTTTAAAATTGGGGTTATAATAACTCCAGAATGAAAAGGATCATCTGTGAACAGCAAAAGTATCATAAAATTGATAGAGAAAGACGGCTGGTATCTTGTTGCAGTTAAGGGCAGTCACCATCAATTTAAACACCCAGCAAGAAAAGGACGGGTGACTGTGCCACACCCTAAAAAGGATTTAGATATCAAAACGACAAAATCAATATTAAAACAGGCAGGGCTATAGCCCTTTGAAATAGGAGAAGAAAATTATGCTCTATCCAATCGCAATCGCTATTGGTGATGAAAAACATGCTTATGGTGTGGTTGTGCCTGATGTGCCAGGCTGTTTTTCTGCTGGAGATACGCTGGAAGAAGCGTTTATGAATGCAAAAGAAGCGATTACTTTTCATATTGAAGGTATGTTAGAAGATGGTGACGAGATTCCACAGCCGAAACCGATTGAACAACATCAACAAAATACTGATTTTCAAGATTTTATTTTGACATTTGTCGAAGTTGATTTGTCCCACTTATTGGGTAAATCAGAAAAAATTAATGTTACACTGCCGAGTTTATTGATTAAGCGCATTGATCAATTTGTGGCAACACATCCGGAGTACAAAAATAGAAGCCAATTTTTGACCAAAATCGCCACTGACAGGGTGTTTGCATAACGGTTTTTATCAAAGCTGCTCCCTCTCTCATACGACAACCGCACTTTCTACAACCACATGGCCCTTGAATTCATAACAAGGGCTCGTTTTATACCAAAAGTTGCCATAATTTCTCCACGTTAAATTTGGTGCAATTCGTGGTGCAATTTCGGTGCAAAATAGTGTTGTTTTCGATCTTAGCAGATCACGGCGGATCAGCAAAGCACTGTTTAAGCATACAGTAAAAAAGAGAGAGTGATTATTTAAGTGGTTGTTTTAGATAATAAAAAGCCCCGATTAAAAAATCAGGGCTTGTGGATTATATTTACCAGTGGTGCCTAGGGCCGGACTCGAACCGGCACACCCGAAGGCGGTTGATTTTGAATCAACTGCGTCTACCAATTTCGCCACCCAGGCAACGCTGATAAACATAATCGCTGTCAGTGGTGGGCATTATACGGCTAACCACATAACTTGCAAGCGTAAATTTAAAAATTTTATTCGTTCGCTTTAATTTTCGACAATTTGTTTATTTCTTAATAGATACCGCACTTTTCAGGCTTTGAGGTAGCTGCAAAGTGCGGTTTGACATTAGGGTCTATAGCTCAAATTATAAATAAAGATCAACAGACCCTA
>NZ_VDHB01000005.1:0-50151 GCF_006227735.1 Testudinibacter sp. 'clade 2' | reverse complement strand
ATGTTATAATGCTTAAAAATAAAGCAGAGCATAAAAAATGAATACTGATAAACAAAATAATTTTGTATCGCTAGGAACAATTTTACCGAGATCTTATAAAAATGGATTATATAAAGACTCCTCTTTTTATGGGGATGGTACATCTATTCTTAGAATTAGTGATTTTGACAATGATGGCAATCTTGTAACTATTGATTTACAAAAAGTACAACTAGATAATTCAGAAATCGAAAACTATCTACTTGAAGAAAATGATATTGTGATTAACAGAGTTAATAGCCTGACTCATTTAGGTAAGGCTATTTTATGGAAAAACTTAAATAAAATTAATACAGTGTATGAATCAAATATGATGAGAATTCAATCCGATTCAAGCGTAATAAATCCTGACTATTTGATTTATATCCTAAATTCAAAGCCATCTAGAAATTATTTTCGGACAGTTGCAAAAAGAGCGGTAGCCCAATGCAGCATCAATCAACAGGATATTAAATCTTTAATATTTTTCTTCCCCCCACTCCCCGAACAAACCAAAATCGCCCAAATCCTGACAACTTGGGACAACGCCATTCGCACCACCGAACAATTGATTCAAAACAGCGAACAGCAGAAACAAGCCCTGATGCAGCAATTATTAACAGGGAAAAAACGGTTGTTTGATGAAAATGGTAAGCGGTTTAGTGGGGAGTGGGAAAAGGTGCGTTTGGGTGATTTATTAAATGAAGTGAAAGCAAGAAATCAAAACGATGCAATTCAACGAGTTTTGAGTGTTACCAATCACAGCGGTTTTGTTTTGCCTGAAGAGCAGTTTTCAAAACGAGTTGCCAGTGAAAATGTATCCAATTACAAAGTCGTAAAGCAAGGACAATTTGCCTACAATCCATCACGTTTGAATGTTGGTTCATTTACAAGGTTAGATAAATTTTCAGATGGCATTTTAAGCCCCATGTATGTCGTATTTGCTGTTAAGTCATCATTAAATAGTGATTTCTTTTTATATTGGATGCAATCGCATGAAGCTAAGCAACGCATTAAAAACAGCACTCAAGGTTCTGTACGGGAGTCGGTTGGATTTGATGCACTTTGCTCTTTTCCGCTCAGAATTCCCCCATTGCTAGAACAACAAAAAATCGCCGCCGTACTCACCGCTGCCGATAACGAAATTGACACCCTAAAGCAAACCCTATGCCGTCTGAAAACCGAAAAACAAGCCCTGATGCAACAGCTTTTGACGGGGAAAAAGCGAGTATTTGTGGCGTTGGACGAACAGGAGTAAAACAATGAAATTTGAAGTGTATTGTGATGAAAATTATCCTGATTTATTTAACTCGTCCAAACCGCAAGCTGAATTTATGATGATAGGCAGTTTATGGTTGCCTGAATCATTGCGTGCGGAAATCAAACAGCAGGTTTTGCAGTTGCGACAGCGACATCATGTTTGGGGAGAGATTAAATGGCGTAAAGTTGATCGACGAAGCCTGCCCTTTTATCAAGAATTGGTTGATTTGTTTATCGGGCATAAAGACAGCCTGCGCTTTCGCTGTATAGCGGTCAGTCGCCATCAGTTTAATAATAACTGGCACGATGGCGATAATGAATTGGGGTTTTATAAATTTTATTATCAATTGTTGCACCACTGGATTTTGGACTTTAATGAATACCGTATTTTTTGCGACATCAAGCAAAACCGAGATTTAAAACGCTTGGAAACCTTAAAACGCTGTTTGGATAGCAGTAATATTTCAGCAAATATTGCACATATTCAGTCGCTGCCATCGTCGGAAGTGGTATTGATTCAGCTTTGTGATTTGTTGCTGGGGATGGCGTCTGCCCGGATGAACCGTACTTTACGTCCTGATAGTGCCAAAGAAAAGTTGGTGCTGTCGTTGGAGGGCTGGCTGGGCAGACAAATCGGTATGACTCACCGTGATGAAAAGAAATTCAATATATTTCGGATTAACCTGCAAGGAGGCTGGTAATGCAGGATTTGCCTTCTTTGCTAACGCTGTCCTGCTGGCAGGATTATCGTTCTTTTTATGAAAATCATTATTGCCGAGCCAAAATCATCACCGCTGACGGTATTCGAGTGTATTTTTCGGCGAGTAAATTCAATCATGCGTTTTATGAAAGTTCAAAGGGCAAAAGCAAGAATGAGTTTAGCCAACTTCGAGCCGAGCGTATGCCGTGGATTGCTTATACACTAAAACACCCTGACGCAAGCCTTTATCAAGGCTGGATTAGTGCAACCAAAACATACGACCCAGCACGCAGAGTGAGCGTGGTGTATGGGGATTTTGTGGTGGTGATTGATGTGAGTGCCAATCAGCAAAACCAATTGAAAGCGAACTTTGTGACTTGTTATGTGGCTGAAAACAGTATTGACAGAATAAGAAAATCCCCAGTTTGGAGCAGGGAAGAATGCCTGTGCAAACTGGGGATTGTAGAATGAGCTGCCGCTGATTCGCTACGCTGGCTCTGCGGCAAAAACCTCGGTAAGTTCATTACCGATGGGTAATGAATCCGTAGTTATAATAGCTTATTGTGCCAAATGATTTCAACATTTTGTTGAAAATATTGTTACTTTATTGTTTTTATTGTTATTTTTAAACAAACTTCTAGCAGGTAAAACAGGAGTCTCCATGCACCCAACCCCAAAATTCCAAGAAGAATACAGTGCCAAAATCCCTGCCCTGCTACTCTTGTGCAATCTCGGCTGGCGGTATCTGTTGCCGTCTGAAGCTTTGGCGTTGCGGGGTGGGGATACAAGTGCGGTGGTGCTTGTTGAAGTGTTGCGGGCAGAGCTTGCCAAGCGGCGGTTTGTGTTTGAGGGCAAGGCGTATCCTTTATCCGCGCGTGCCATTGATGATGTGCTGTTGCAACTCTCGCCAGCCTTGAATGAAGGGCTGCAAACCGCCAATGAGCGGATTTACAACCATTTGCTGTATGGCATTTCGGTGACGGAATTTATCGGTGGCAAAAAGGCGAATCCGACCATTGCGCTGATTGATTGGGGAAATCTTGAGAACAATGATTTTAGTTTTACCGAAGAATTCAGGGTAACAAGCAGTAATGGCGTGGATTTCAGGCAGCCTGATGTGGTCTGTTTTGTGAACGGCATTCCGCTGGTGGTGATCGAAGCCAAACGCCCCGATGGCAAAAAAGGGGCGACGGTGGCGGAGGGCGTTTCGCAAAATATCCGCAATCAGCGAACAGGTGAAATACCGCAATTGTTTGCCTACAGCCAGCTGTTGCTGTCGGTGAGCGGTGTTGACGGGCGTTATGCCACGTGCGGTACGCCTGCCAAGTTTTGGGCGGCGTGGCTTGAGGAGATGGTGAGCGAGGCGGATATGACGGCACTCAAAAACCAAAGGCCGTCTGAAACCGCACTTGCCGCCTTGTTTGCCAATCGCCCTGACAGCTATTTATGGTATCAAAAATGGTCGGCGGCACCGTTGGCGTTAAACGGGCAAGACAGGCTGATTATCGGCTTATTGAGCAAAGAGCGTTTGCTTGAGATGGTGCGGTTTTTTGTGCTGTTTGACAAAAAAGTCGGCAAAATCGTTGCCCGTTATCAGCAGGTGTTTGCCATCAAACGCTTGCTGGCACGCATGGCGGACGTGCAGCCAAACGGCAGCCGAGAAGGTGGCGTGATTTGGCATACCACAGGCTCTGGCAAGTCGTTCACCATGGTGTTTTTGAGCAAGGCGTTGATATTGGACGAGCGTTTGAAGCGTTGCCGTTTGATTGTGATGACCGACCGTGTGGATTTGGAAAACCAGCTTTCGGCGACGTTTATGAGCGGTGGCGAATTGGCAGGCAAGCGCGATAAATCGCAAGCCATGGCAACCTCTGGCACACGCTTGGCACAGCAGATTGGCAAAGGCAATGAGCGGATTATTTTCACTTTGGTGCAGAAGTTCAACAGTGCTACAAGGCTGCCTGAATGTGTCAATACCAGTGCCGATTTGATTGTGCTGGTGGACGAGGGGCATCGCAGCCAAGGCGGTGAAAACCATACCCGCATGAAACAGGCTTTGCCCAATGCGGCATTTGTGGCATTCACCGGCACGCCATTACTCAAAGATGACAAAACCACGCATAAATTCGGCTCGATTATTCACGCCTACACCATGCAAAGAGCGGTGGAAGACGGCACGGTGACACCACTGTTATACGAAGAACGCATGCCTAATTTGGACGTGAACGAGCGGGCCATCGACAGCTGGTTTGAACGGATTACCCAAGGCTTGAGCGAGCAACAAAAAAGCGATTTGAAACGCCGCTTCGCCCAAAAACAAGGCGTGTATGGGGCGGACGACCGCATTCATTTGGTTGCCTTGGATATTGCCCATCATGTTGCCGAGCATATTTCAGACGGCCTGAAAGGACAATTGGCGTGCGACAGCAAAACTGCCGCCATCCGCTACAAGCAATATCTGGACGAAGCCGGTTTGTTTGAATCGGCGATTGTAATGAGCCCGCCCGACAGCCGTGAAGGCAATCTTGATGAAGGCCGCAGTGATGAAGTGGTGCAATGGTGGGCGGACAATGTCGGCAGTCAAGACGAGCAAACGTATAGCAAAAACATCATCGCCCGCTTTGCCGATGCAGCCGATCCGCTCAAATTATTGATTGTGGTGGATAAATTGCTAACAGGCTTTGATGAGCCCAAAAATACCGTGCTGTATATCGACAAGCCATTAAAACAGCACAATTTGATTCAAGCTATCGCACGGGTAAACCGTCTGCACCCGGCCAAAAAATTCGGCTTGCTGATTGATTACCGTGGCATTCTAAAAGAGCTGGACACCACCATCGCCCAATATCAGGATTTGGCGGCACGCACCCAAGGCGGCTACGACATTGCCGATATCGACGGCTTGTATCAGCCGATGAGCCATGAATATAAAAAACTGCCCATGCTGTACGACGGGCTGTGGGCGATTTTTAGCGGTGTAAACAACAAGCATGATATTGAGCAGTTGCGACAGGTGCTTATCCCCAAAATGGTGGAACAAGACGGCGAATGGACGGACACCGCCCTGAAAGTGCGGGAAGATTTTTATGCCGCCTTGACCGCATTTTCAGGCTGCTTGAAAGTGGCGTTGCAGTCTGCCACGTTTTTTGCCGACCAGTCTTATAGCGAAGCCGACCGCCGTCATTACAAAGACACCTTGGCACAATTTAGCCATTTGCGTAGGCTGGCACAGCAAGATGCTGGCGAGCGTGTGGATTTTGACGACTATGCCGATTCGGTCAAAAAACTGCTGGACAAGCACGTGGTGGGCGTGGCAGTCAAAGAGCCTGCCGGCGTGTATGAAGTAGGCAAAATGGGCAAGCCAGAGCGCCCCGAAAACTGGAGCAAAGAAAAAACCCGCAACGAAACCGATCTGATTAAAACCCGCATTGCCCGCACCATCGAACAAGATTTGCGTGACGACCCTTACGCCCAGCAAGCCTTTTCACGGCTGTTAAAAGAGGTGATCGCCGAGGCGGAGCAATTGTTTGATTATGAACTCAAGCAATACTGGCTGTTTCACGAATTTGAACAACAGGTTAAACACCGCCGCCTTGATGACATTCCTGATGTGTTCGCTGGCAACTTCCACGCCCAAGCCTATTACAGCGTGTTCAAACAAACCCTGCCTGAAACCTTTTCAGACGGCATCAATATAAATATGGATACGGACAAATGGGTAACACTGGCTTTTGAAATTGACAGCATCGTCAGCCAATCGGTGGCCGAGCATTCCATCAATCCGCACAACATAGAAAGCGATATCCACAAGCAACTGCTGCCCAAGCTGTTTGCCGAATGCAAAGCCATCGGCAGCGGCATGGAACAAGCCAAAAGAATGGTGGAATCGGTGGTGCAGATTGTGCGGGTGGGGATTAAGTGATGCCGCATATCCACTACGGTGATGAAAAAATCCACTTTACGCTCATCACCAGCCCCACGCTCGCCGATAAAATCCGCATCAAGGTTGAGCCGAGCGGTAACGTGACGGTATCCGCCCCAGCGAATACCGACAGCGTGGAAATTTTGCAAGCGGTAAAAAAACGCAGCCGCTGGATATACGAGCAACAACAAGCATTTAAGGCTCAAAATCAGTTGGTGTTGCCACGGCGCTATATCAGCGGCGAAAGCCATTTTTATCTAGGCAAACGCTATCTGCTCAAAATCGAAGAAAATCCCACCGCACTTCCAAACGTGAAATTATTGCGTGGACGGTTACTGGTGTCGGTCAAAAGCAGGCATAGTGCTGATGTGAAAGCCATGCTGGATAAGTGGTACAGAATCCGCGCCAAAGAGATATTCGCCAAACGGCTCAATGCCTTGTTGGAACAAACCCTGCGGATCAACGAATGCCCGCCCATCCGCCTGCAAACCATGCAAACCCAATGGGGCAGCTGCTCCCCGCAAGGCAGGCTCACGCTTAATCCGCACTTGATCAAAGCCCCGAGCGATTGCATTGATTATGTGATTTTGCACGAGCTGTGTCATCTGGCGGAACACAACCACAGCGAACGGTTTTACCGTTTGATGGGGCAGGTATTGCCAGAATGGAAAAAAGTGAAAGTGCGCTTGGATGAGATGGCAGAGTGGATTTTGCTGTAACGGTTTTTAATCACCATCTGGCGAATAAAAGCCGCAAAACCGCACTTTGCGGGCCAAATCGCCCCGAAATCACGGGAAACTGGACTTTTCGAGAGAAAACATGAAAATATGACCGATGCAATCCACGACATGCCGAATGCCCACACCTGTGCAAAAACCGATGTCATCAACAAAGGTTGGTCGAGCGATAAAAAATACTGCGTAACAACGGTTTGCGGCGAAAAACGATTGTTGCGCATTTCGGATATCACCGAATATGAAAGCAAAAAACGCGAGTTTGAGCTGATGCGGCGCATTTCCACCTCCGGAATCAAAATGTCGCAACCACTCGATTTCGACCTATGCAATCAGGGGAAAAGCGTCTATCAGCTTTTGAGCTGGTGCGAGGGCGAGGAGGCAAAAGATGTGCTGCCAACGCCCCTTCGGCAACCAACGGGGTTGCCCAAAACCAGGCGGCCCGCAGGCGATTTTGCAAGCGGATTTATACGGCACGGTGTTGGTACTGGAGATTTTTGGCAACATCATTGCCGAGGGCGGATCCGCCCTGATGACGGGGTCGCAATCCGCTTTCCGTTTAGAACCGCTCAGCCTTGAGCAAATTCAGGCGTTGGCGATGACACCGACTGAAGCATTATTGAATTTGCCTTTTATTCAAGAAATTGACGACAGCCTGCGTGCCTACCAAATTTTCAAGCGCGGCAATGCCTTACGGGTGCAGGCCGAAGCGGTGCGTTGGGGCGAGCGCGGCGCAAGGGTAAACTGCATCAGCCCCGGCATTATTTTCACCCCGCTTGCCTTGGATGAACTCAACAGTGAAACGCGCGGTGAGTTTTACCGCAATATGCTCGCTTCCATTCCCGCCCGCCGCGGCGGCACGCCTGATGAAGTCGCCGTGCTCGCCGCACTGATGATGAACAGCAGCTACCTTACCGGCTCGGATTTCCTGATTGACGGCGGCGCCACCGCCCAATTTTGGTACGGCGAAACATAACAAAGGCCGTCTGAAACGTGGCACACAAAACACGCTTTCAGACGGCATGTTTCTCCTGCCAATAAGGCTGTTCACCGTATTTTTCCATAAAAAAATCCAGCACTGCTCGGGTGTTGAGCGAAGGGTGGCGAAAATTGGGGTAGATGGCGGAAATGTATTGGGGCTCTGTGTGCGAATGCCATTCGTGCGTGGTCAAAAGCTTGACCAATTGTCCTGATTGCAGATATTCATTCAGCACCCAATCGGGAAACAGCAAAATCCCCATGCCACCAACCGCACAATCCACCAAGGTTTGGGCATTGTTACTGGTGAGAACGGCAGTACCGCTGGTCTGCTGTTGCCATTGCCCGCTTTGCTTTCGCCCATTTGCCCGATACAGCCAGCGTTGCGCGCCAAAATCGCCACGGTGCAGCAAGGCGAGGTGCTTTTCTAAATCGGTCGGTGTTTGCGGTGTTCCATGCGTTGCCAGATACTGCGGCGAAGCCACTAAATAGCCCCTTTGCTCGGCAAAGACTCGGGCTTTGAGCGATGAATCCGCCAACGCGCCCACTCGAAAAATCAAGTCCGCCGAATGTGTGTGCGAGTCAATGTAGCCATCGCTTTGTATCAGCTCAATCATCAATTGCGGATAACGTTTACGTAGTTCGGGCAGATAAGGCGTGATGTGTTTGCGTGCGAACAGCACAGGGGCGTTCATCCGAATCACGCCGTTTGGCTCTTGTGCCTGTTCCTGCCATCGCTGTTGCATGCCTTGCAATTCCTCAGTGATACGGCGGGCAGTGTCAATAAACTGCTGCCCTGCCACCGTGGGCACAACCAAGCGAGTGTTGCGGTAAAACAGCTGTTGTCCGAGTGCATCTTCCAATTGGCTGATGATGCGGGAAACCATCGACGGCGACACCTGATCCGCACGAGCCACTTCGGAAAAGCTCTGGCAGTCATACACTTGGATAAAAAAACGGATGGCTTTGAGATGGATGGATTCAAAGTGAGTCATTAATGTAAAATCTGCAAAAGTGTTTTATTTATTATGCGGTTTTTAAAAAAATAAATCCAGCCTATACTAAGCACAATTCAAAACAAACCGAGGAGTCTCTCATGAACAACTATTCTTTTTTACAGCCTTTCACCTTCCAAAATGGCACAACCGTCAAAAACCGCATTGCCATCGCCCCGATGACCACCGCATCATCTTTGGCAGACGGCACGGTATCGCAAGACGAATTGGCGTATTTTCGTATGCGGGCAGGCGGGGCGGGCTTGTTTATCTCGCCTGTTGCTTATGTTTAAACAGATGGCAAGGGTTTTGAAGGGGAGTTATCCATTACCGATGACCGCTTTATTCCCCGTTTGAATGAAATGGCTCGGGCGATGAGCCTAGGCGGTACAAAGGCGATTTTGCAGATTTTTCACGCAGGTCGTCGCAGCAATACCGCCATTTTGCGTGGCACACAGCCTGTGAGTGCCAGCAGTGTTGCCGCTGAAATACCGGGCTCGGAAGTGCCACGAGCGCTTAGCCATGATGAGATTGAGCAGATTATTGAAGATTTCGCCCAAGTCACTCGCCGAGCGATTCAGGCAGGCTTTGACGGCGTGGAAATCCATGGAGCAAACACTTATTTGATTCAGCAGTTTTTTTCACCGCATTCCAACCAACGCACCGACAAATGTGGCGGCGGCATTAGCGCAGCCAGTCATGGTATTCGTCTGCCCTGCCGTCGTGGCGATGCCGGCCGTTTTGCAGTGGGTATTGTTGCAAGTGCGGGTGATCGGCAGGCAGGTTGTGTCGGTGCGGCGGCAAAGGGGTTTCTTCGCGCCATAGCGTCAGGGCGGCGGCCAGGGCGGCGCCGGCAATGGCGCTGAATATGGCAAACGTATAGCCCATGCCGAGGCGGCTGCCGAGCCAGCCTGCCAGCGGATAGGTGAGCAGCCAGCAGGCGTGCGAAAGGGCGAATTGGGCACTGAACAAGGCGGGGCGGTCGGCCTCCGTGGCGGAGCGACGCAACAATCTGCCGGTCGGAAGGGCGCTCAGTGCGCCGCCGATGCCCAGCAGCAGCCAAACGGCCAATAAGCTGTAAAACCCGTTTATCGCCGAGCCTGCCAGCAGCCCCAGCGCCAGCAGTAAGGCACCGCCGGCCATCGCACGGCGGTCGCTGAGTTTATCCAGCAGTTGCGGCAACGCCAACGCCGTCAGCATCGAGCCTGCGCCGTAGCACATCAAGGCAAATGCCGTATCGCGCTGGCCGAGGGCAAATTCGCCCTGTACCATCACCACGGTATTGACGATGACCATCGCACTGGCGGCGGCAATGGCAAGGTTAAACGCAAGCAGCCCGCGCAGGCGCGGCGTAGCCAGATACAGGCGGCTGCCTCGGGTGAGCCGCTGCATAAAACGGCGTTGTACCGTGGGTTTGAACGTGGGCAACGCCACCGTAAACACCAGCCATGCCGACAGCAAAAAGCCCGCCACCGTACCCATAAACAGGCTGTGAAAACTCACCACGCTCAACAGCGCGGCGGCAAGCAGCGGGCTGGCAAGGTTTTCCAAATCGTAGGCAAGGCGTGAGAGCGACAAGGCTTGGGTGTAGTCTTTTTCATCGGGCAAAATATCCGGAATCGTCGCTTGAAAAGTGGGCGTGAAAGCGGCAGACGCCGATTGCAACACGAAAATCAGCACATAAATCTGCCATGCCTGATTCACAAACGGCAACAGCAACGCCACCGCGGCCCGCACCACATCGAGTGCCACCAGCATGGCGCGGCGGGGGAATTTTTCCGCCAACGCCCCTGCCAGCGGTGCAATGCCGATATAGGCGGCCATTTTGATGGCAAGGGCAGTGCCCAACACCTGCCCGGCATTACCCGCGGCAATGTCAAACGCCAGCAAGCCCAGCGCCACCGTTGCCAAGCCCGTGCCTAATAACGACGCGATTTGCGCCAAAAACAAATGGCGGTAAGTGCGGTTTTTTAAAATGGCAAACATCTTGCCTCCCGTGTTGAAAAAGCGTACCGCTTGCGCAGTACGCCTTTTGCCGATGGCTTAGATTTTTTTCATCTCAGCGTAATGGCCTTGTTTCCATAAAAAAGAATCGAAAGCCACTCATCAAACGATGGATGCTTCCGCTGCTCCGCACGGCGGCAAGCGATAGGCGTCCTGAAGCGCCGTCGATAAATCTTGTTTAAAAAAATCCCCTAAAGGGGGATACATGAGCCCGATTGTAAGATAGTATAAATTCATAAGCAAGCACATTCAGCGAGAGAAACCTTATGCGCACCGACACCCCCGAACACCCAGCACACGACCATCTGCACGGCAGCCACCCCGCCATCATCAACCGCCTCAAACGCGCCAACGGCCACCTCAACCGCGTGATTCAAATGCTGGAGCAAAACCGCCACTGCAACGACATCGCCCAACAGCTGTATGCGGTTGAAAAATCGATTGAAAAGGCCAAACGCCTGCTGATTGCCGACCACATCGACCACTGCATGACGCACATCCTCGAAGCCGACGATCCGCAGCAGGAGCTGGAGGCTTTCCGGGAAATCACCAAGTATTTGTAAACCAGGAATAAACAGGCCGTCTGAAACTTTTACTTGCTTGAAAAAGTGAAGTGCGGTTTCAGACGGCCTTGTTATCCCGCCCTTCCGCATACGCCCCCAAAAAACCGCAAGAATCGGGTCGCTTTTCGTTATCTATCTCCTCATAATGAGTGCAAGTTTAGACAAACAGAAAAAGAGAAAAAATATGCGCCGTGAAGACCATCAATTTGCCCGTATCGCCAAAGCCATTGAATATCTGTACGACCATGCAGACGAGCAGCCCAGTCTTGAGATGGTGGCAGCGCAAGTGTATTTGAGTCCCGAGCATTTTTTGCGCCAGTTTCAGGCGTGGGCGGGGGTGAGTCCTAAAAAATTTTTGCAATACATCAGCGTGGAGCGTGCCAAGCAAGTCTTGCAAAATCAAGGCAATATGCAGGAAGCGGCTTTTGCCGGGGGCTTGAGCAGCGCCGGGAGGCTGCATGATTTGTTTGTTCGCATTGAAGGCATGACCCCGGGCGAATACAAAAACGGCGGCGCGGGGCTGGCGATTGACTATGCCTTTGCCGACACGCCTTTTGGCGGGGTGCTGATTGCGGCCACCCATCGGGGCGTGTGTTTTATGGCGTTTGATGACGACGGCACGGCATTGGCGGCGTTACGCAAGGAGTTTCCCCATGCGGCATTGCAGGCGAAACACAACCGTTTTCATGATGAAGACTTGGCGTTTTTTCAACACGCGTCCGCCAAAAAAACCATTCATCTGCATTTAAAAGGCACGCCGTTTCAATTAAAAGTATGGCAGGCATTGCTCGGCATCAGAGAGGGCGGGCTGGCGAGCTATGGCGATATCGCCGAACGCATCGGCAAACCGAGTGCCACCCGTGCGGTGGGGACGGCGGTGGGGGCAAACCCTGTGGCGGTGTTGATTCCCTGCCATCGGGTGATTCGGCAAAGCGGGGTTATCGGCGGCTACCGCTGGGCGCGCGGGCGGAAAATGGCATTGTTGGCATGCGAAATCGGAGCAGATAATGGCTAATTTGGATTTGTTTGCGCTTGAAACGGCGCTCAGTGCGTCGTCCGACGACAATCTGTTGCCCTATGACGGCATCGTCAATGATTACGGCGTGATTTTTGAGCGGCAAACGGCAGACGCGTATTACCGGCAACTCCTGCACCATATCCCTTGGCGGCATGATGAAGCGGTGATCTTCGGCAAACACATCATCACCGACCGTCAAGTGGCATGGTATGGCGATGCGCATTTTGATTACACCTATTCGGGGGCGACACGCACGGCATTGTTGTGGAACGACACCCTGCTTGCCATCAAGCACCAAGTGGAAACGCTGATGAAACCGATTAGCCCGACAGTATTTAATTCCTGCCTGCTCAATTTATACCCCACCGGCAAGCAAGGCATGGCGTGGCACAGCGACGACGAAGCAGGCTTGGGGAAAAACGCCACCATTGCCTCGCTCAGCTTCGGCGCGGTACGCAAATTCGCACTCAAACACCGCACCCGACAGCACAAATGCGAAATGCTGCTGGAACACGGTCAGCTAATCGTCATGCGCGGCGCAACCCAAAGCCACTGGCTGCACGCCGTGATGAAAACCGCCAAAGTGCATACGCCGAGAATTAATTTAACGTTTCGCACCATGATTGACGGCGAATAAGCCCGCACAAAATTAAACAGGCCGTCTGAACCGTTGGCAAAGTGCGGTTCAGACGGCCTGTTTCATTGCACGCTTTGCCCGGCAAACACCGCTCTTGATTCCTGCACCAAATCGATAAACGCGCGCAGGGCGGCGCTGACGTGGCGTTGGCGCGGGTAGTAGAGGCAGAGGCCGGCGTATTTGGGCGTCCAGTCGGGCAGCAGTTGCACCAGCCGGCCGCCGGCGAGGTGGTCGCGGATGTAGCCTTCGTACACAAAGGCGATGCCGATGCCGGAGAGGGCGGCTTCGGCCATCAGCAGCGGGCTGTCGAGGGTGAGCGGGCCGTTGGCGTCGATCAGGATTTGTTCGCCGCCGTGCTCGAATTCCCAGCGGAACAGTTTGCCGCTGGTAAAGCGGTAGCGGATGCAGGCGTGTTGGTAGAGATCGTGCGGGGTTTGCGGCGCGCCGTGGCGGGCGAGGTAGTCGGGCGAGCACACCGCCATGATTTGAATGTCCGCCCCCAGCGGAATCGACACCATGTCTTGCGGCACGGCTTCGGCGAGGCGGAAACCGGCGTCGAAACCGTCGGCAACGATGTCGATCAAACGCCCGTCGCTCACCAAATCGATGTGCATTTGCGGATAGCGGCGCAGGTATTCGATGATGATCGGCTCGAGCATTTCCTGGGCGGCACGCTCGGCGGTGTTGATGCGCAGCGTGCCGGAAAGGCTGCTGTTGGCGTCGCCCGCTTCCGCCATCGCCGCTTCGATTTCCGCCATCGCCGGTTTCACCCGCTCGATAAATTTTAGCCCCGCCGCCGACAGGGTGACGCTGCGGGTGGTGCGGTTAAACAGCCGTGCGCCGAGCTTGCCTTCCAATTGGCTGACGGCGTGGCTGAGCGCCGAGGGCGACATTTCCAGCGCGGTGGCGGCGGCACGGAATCCGCCCAGCTCCGCCACGCTCATGATGATTTGCAATTCTGTTAAACCGGTTTTTTGCATTGTTCGATTTCTCGCATGAGTTTGTTCTTATTTCGCTATATTATCATTGTTTATCCAATCAATTATACTGTTTTCATTGTTTCGAACGCTAGGCTGCCTGAATCTTGCAGACGGTCTGCTCCACCCATTTTCAATAAGGAAAACCCAATGCAACACTATCATCAATTCTTTATCAACGGCCAATTCGTTACCCCACACGGCAAGGAAACGCTGGATTTATTCAGCCCGGTGGATAATCAACACGTGGCGCAAGTCACGCTGGGCGATGAAACCGACACCCAACGCGCCGTTGCCGCCGCCAAGGCCGCGCAAAAAAGTTTCGCCGACAGCACGCCTGCCCAACGCGCGGCTTATCTGCAAAGCTTCAAACGCGCACTGGAACACCGCAAAAGCGATTTGGTGGAAGCGATGATCGAGGAATACGGCGGTGTGCGGGTATTTGTCGAGCCGTTGATCGAAGGGGCGATTGCCGATGTGCAAACCATGATTGATTTGCTCGAAAGCTATCCGTTCGAGCGCAGGGTCGGCAGCTCGCTGGTGTGTTTGCAGCCGGTGGGCGTGGTCGGCGTGGTGATTCCGTGGAACGCCAGCAATTTGTTTATCTGCGGCAAAATTTCCGCCGCCATAGCCGCCGGTTGCGCCAGCGTGATCAAGCCGAGCGAGCTTTCCGCCCGCCAAACGCAGGTGATGATGGAATGCTTTGCCGCAGCCGACTTGCCTGCCGGGCTGGTGAACGTGGTGAACGGCTTGGGCAACGTGGTGGGCAATGAAATCACCCGCCACCCCGATATTGCCAAAATCACCTTCACCGGCTCCACCAATGTCGGCAAAACCATTGCCCGCGGCGCGGTGGAGAGCATGAAACGGGTGACGCTGGAGCTGGGCGGCAAATCGCCGAACGTGATTCTGGACGACGCCGATCTTGCCCAAGTGCTGCCGCAAGCGGTGGGCGCGGCCTATATGAACAGCGGGCAGGCTTGCGTGGCCGCCACCCGCTTGCTGGTGCCGCAAAGCAAGCTTGCCGAAGTGAATGCGATTGTCAAAGCCACGGTGGAACAAGCCTTCCAACCGGGCAACCCGAGCGACGCCAAGGTGATGGTCGGCCCGGCGGTGAGCCGCAGCCAATATGAGCGGGTACAGGAATACATCCGCATCGGCATTGAAGACGACGGCGCCGAACTCTTAACCGGCGGGCTGGGCAAACCGACGGGGCTGGAAGCGGGTAATTTCAGCAAAGCCACCGTGTTTACCAATGTCGGCAACAATATGCGCATTGCGCAGGAAGAGATTTTCGGGCCGGTGCTGTGCATCATTCCTTACCAAGACGAAGCCGACGCCGTGGCGATTGCCAACGACACCGCCTACGGGCTGGCGGCTTACGTCAGCTCCGCCAGCCGCGAACGTGCGTTGGCGGTGGCCGCCAAGCTCGATGCCGGCCAGGTAAAAATCAACAACCCGTTTGCCCACGACAACCAAGCGCCGTTCGGCGGCATGAAGCAGTCGGGCATCGGGCGCGAATACGGCGAATTCGGTATCAGCGCTTATCTGGAACCGAAGGCAATCGTGGGCTGAACACTGGAATCATAAGCAAAATGCAGGCCGTCTGAAACGGTGGCGGGATAAAAGTGCGGTTCAGACGGCCATTTGTAACAACACATTCATTCAACAAAGGAAAAAATCATGACACAAAAAGTTTGGTTGATTACCGGCGCATCGCGCGGTTTCGGCAATATCTGGGCGAAAGCGGCATTGGCGCGCGGCGATAAAGTTGCCGCCACTGCACGCAAAATCGGGGCGTTGGACGATTTGAAACAGGCGTACGGCGAGGCGTTTCTGCCGTTGGCGCTCGACGTGACCGACCGTGAGGCGGTGTTTGCCGCGGTCAATCAGGCGCAGCAGCATTTCGGGCGTTTGGACGTGGTGCTGTCGAATGCCGGTTTCGGCTATATGGCGGCGGTGGAAGAGGCGGAAATGGCCGACGTGCGCGCCACCTTTGAAACCAATGTATTCGGCACGCTGTCGGTGATTCAGGCCGCTTTGCCGATTATGCGCGCGCAGGGCGGCGGCCATATTCTGGCGGTGAGCAGCGTGGCGGGCCTGGTGGCGATGCCGACTTCGGGCATTTACGAAGCCGCCAAATTTGCGGTGGAAGGCATGGCGGAGGCGCTGGCGGCGGAAGTGGCGCAGTTCGGCATTCACGTCACCATCATCGAGCCGGGCGGCTATGCCACCGATTTTTTGAGCGGCAGCTCGATGAAAACCGCGCCGGCACTGGCGGCTTACGACCCTTTGCGTGCCGAGCTGGCGGCCATGCTCACCGCCGACCAACTGGGCGTGCCGGAAGCCAGCGCCCCGGCGATTTTGCAAGTGGTCGACGCCCCCAATCCGCCGCTGCGGCTGATTTTGGGCGACTTGCTGCCGCTGGTGAAAGAGGTGTACGCCAAGCGCATCGAAACATGGGAAGCGTGGGACGACGTTTCGCGGGCGGCGCTGGGCAAATAAGCGCCATCCAATAAGCAATCTGTTTTCACATCGGGCTGCCTGCACCGCACTTTGGCGTTATACCAAACCCAAAACACAAATAGCGAGAAAAGCGAACGCAGATAGTACAAGTAGTACAGCAAGTGAGCTTGACACTGTGCTAATTTGGGCTAGTTTATTTTTTGGGAAAGGTATTATTTCAGTGCGGCGGCAGCCGTTAACCCAACATTATCCGATTGAGGAGCAAATCATGACACAAAAATACTTTATCACTGGCGCATCGGGCGGCTTGGGCATCGAATTGGTGAAAAAAGCTTTAAACGAAGGCAATATCGTGGTGGTGGCGGTACGCAAACCGGCGGCGCTGGCAGACTTGAGCGCGCAATACGGGGAACGCTTAATCGTCGAACAACTGGACGTAACCCGAATCGACAGCCTCGCCGCCGTTGCCGCCAAACACGCCGATATTGATGTATTGGTGAACAATGCCGGCGGGGCGATTTTGGGCGCGATGGAAGAGCTGAGCGACGCACAAGTGCAGCAGCAGCTCGATTTGAATCTGGTGGCGCCGATTCACCTCACCCGTGCCTTTCTGCCGGCCTTGCGTGCCAAAAAGAGCGGTGTGATGGTGTACATCACCAGCGTGGGCGGGCGCACGGCGTTTGCGGGCGGGGCGATGTACCACGCCGCCAAATTCGGCTTGGAAGGCTTTGCCGAAACCGTGGCGCAGGAAGTGGCGGGCTTCGGCATCAAAACCGTGATTGTCGAACCCGGCTCGATGAAAACCGACTTTATCGCCAATGTGAACTGGACGGCGGAATCCGACACCTATAAAGACAGCGCCGTCGGCCAAGTGCGTCGCTACATTCAGGAACACGGCGAAGACAACATCGCCGGCGATCCGGCAAAAATCGCCGCCGCCGTTTACGCCTTGACGCAACTGCCCGAACCGCCGCTGCGCACCGCATTGGGCGTGGATACCTTCGCCGCTTTGCAACAGGCATACCGCAAGCAGTTGAGCGACTTGGAAGCACAACAAGCCTTGGCGGAATCGGTGGCATTTGCCGGCAAAACCGGGTTTATGCCGGAGCGCGGAGCGGTGGATTAGACTGCCTGAAACCACACCCGATGATTCAAAAAGTTTCAGATGGGCTGTCAGAAAATCACAGGCAGCAAACCCTAGCCATTTCAGATAGCCTAATTTTTGTAGTGGGTATATTTGGCGGAATAGCGTTTGGTTTTTCCCGCATTTATTGATGGTAAGCCGTGATGTTAATTATTTATATCAATCAGTTATGTCTAGCGAAACCGCACTTTGTGTCGCTGTCGTTGCCTACCGTGTTTGCGCCACAATAGCAGTCGATAGCGCAATTGTGGTTGTAGGCGATAGGCAAAAAGTGCGGTTAGAATCAGCGTGCAGCCCAAGCCTTTTTGCCAGGTGATGATTTCGCCTAACAAGCTGACGCTCAATAATAATGTCCAGACTGGTTCTAGAATCATAATAATGGCGGCGTTGGTAATTTGGCTGTGTTTCTGTCCAATCGCTTGCAACAGAAAACGGAAGCCGGTGGCAATCAGCACGCTGGCGGCCACCCAGTTCCAAGTGGTCAAGGAAACGGATTCAGGCCAAGTTTCGAACGCCAGTGAAAACAGTCCGCAAGACAGCCCGACCATACTGAGTTGAATGGTGGTCAAAGGTAGCGCGGGAATCGATTTGGAGAATTGGTTGTTCAGTACAAAAGAGGCCGCTGCTGCCAGTGAGGAACACAGAAACAGCAGATTGCCTAATGATAAATGTAAACCGCTGCCGGACGCCAGCAAAAAAAGTCCGGCGGCGGCGAGTGGCAAGCAAAACCAGAACATTCGCTGCGGGCGGTGTTTGAATACCAGCCAAGAGACCAGTGGCGCAAGCAGCATCGACAGGCTGACGATAAATGCACCTTCGCCCATATTTTCGGTGTAACTCATGCCCTGCACCCACAAAAACAGGTTCAAGCTGAATGCAGCGCCGACCGTGACCGCACTTTTAAGTTGTGCGTTGGAAAGACGGCGCAGTTGCGGGTAGGCAAAGGGGAGAAACAACAACGCAGCTGCCAAAAAACGCACACTGATAAAGCCTGCCGGCGGCAGTGTCATCAGCGAATATTTGGAAAACAGCCAACCTGAAGCGGCTAAAATACTCACCACCAAAAGAATCAGTTCACCACGATATTTTTGCACGCGTTTTATCCATTTTTATGTGTAGTGGCTTTATTATATCCATTCCTGCAGTCTCTGCGACAGTGCAATCGTGATTTATCTGAAATTTCTGATTGCTCATCGTCGTTTGATCAGTAAACTAAGTGCAATGATCGTATTGCAACAAACCCTATTTATTTATCGAAGAGATTTTATGCAAAATTTACAACCGTTTCATACTTTCGCCTTGCCGCTACAAGCCAATCAGATTATAGCAATTGGCTCGGTTGGGCAATTGTTGCAACATTGGCAGCAATATGCCGGACAAGCACGTTTATTGCTCGGGCAAGGCAGTAACGTACTGTTTTTAGAAGATTTTAACGGTGTGGTTCTGCTCAATCGAATCCTCGGTATTCAGCACCGTGAAGACAGCGAGTACCATTATCTGCATCTGGGTGGTGGCGAAAATTGGCATCAGTTAGTCACTCGTTGCGTTGAATTGGGTTACGACGGTTTGGAAAATTTGGCGTTGATCCCCGGCTGTGTCGGCAGTGCGCCGATTCAAAATATCGGGGCGTATGGGGTAGAGTTTAAAGACGTGTGCGAATACGTTGAAGTGCTGGATTTGAAGTGCGGTCAAATACAACGTTTCAGTCGAGTAGATTGCCAATTTGGTTACCGTGATAGCTTGTTCAAACATGCGCCTTACGACCAAGACTATGCGATTGTTGCGGTTGGTTTAAAATTGGCAAAACAGTGGCAGCCACAACTTCAATACGGCTCACTTGCCCAACTTGATCCACAAACCGTCACTGCCAAGCAAATTTATGATGAAGTTTGTGCGGTGCGGCGTAGCAAGTTGCCGGATCCGAACGAATTTGGCAATGCCGGCAGTTTTTTTAAAAACCCCAGCGTCAGTCAGGCGCAATATCAACAACTGATAGCGGAGTATCCGACCATGCCGGCGTTTGCGCAAACCGACGGTACCGTGAAATTGGCAGCTGGCTGGTTGATTGATCAATGTGGGCTGAAAGGGCATCAAATTGGTGGCGCAGCGGTACATCGGCAACAAGCATTGGTGTTGATCAACCGTGACAACGCTCAGCCCGCAGACGTGCTGGAATTGGCACGTTATGTGCGTCAGCAGGTGTTGCAAAAATTTAGGGTAGCGCTACAGCCCGAAGTGCGGTTCTTTGATGTCAATGGTGAAATTGACAGTGAACAGGCGATCAGCTAAATGTTAGATCAAACGCTACTGGAGTCGGTGTTAAGATTACTTGCCGACGGCAAACCGCACTTGTTAATACCGATGCCGGCTGAACAGCAGCGTGCAATTTTGCAGCAATTAGCGGCATGGCATTTGCAGCCACAGCAAGATGCACAACAGCGCTATCGGCTTGCTCGTCCGCTGGATTTGTTGGATCAAACAGTCATCAACCGCATGTTGGAACAAGGTTCGGTGCGGGTGTTTCGCTGTCTGGATTCGACCAATGAATTTTTGCTGAATGATAAAAGTTTGCCGTCCGGCACGGTGTGTACTGCGGAAATGCAAACTGCCGGACGTGGACGGCGTGGGCGTGTGTGGCATTCGCCGTTTGCACAAAATCTCTATTTTTCACTATTACGCCATTTTCAACAAGCGCCGGAACAACTGAAAGCGATTAGCTTGGTCACGGCGATTTGTATTGCCGATACGCTGGTGGCACTTGGGGTGCAAGGAATCAGCATTAAATGGCCAAACGATATTTATCTGCATGGGCGTAAATTAGGCGGCATTTTGATTGAAAGCCGCCGTTTCAGCACTGAAACGCAGGAATTGGTGATCGGCGTTGGCTTGAATTTAGCTATGCAAACCAGCGCCGCACAACAGATTGATCAGACCTGGGCAAATTTAAACGAAAGTGCGGTTCGGATTGAACGCAACCACTTGGTTGCGACATTGGCGAATCATTTGCAGCGTGCTTTTACACAGATAGAGCAGGGTAATATCAGTCACTATCTGCAACGTTGGCAGGACTATGACCATTTTTATCAGCAGCCGATCACCTTGCTGCTGGAGCAGCACTCGATTTCCGGCATTTGTTGTGGGATTGATCCACAAAGTGGCGAATTGCTGCTACAAACTGCCGATCAGCAACTACAGCGCTTTGCGATTGGTGAAATTTCGCTACGCGCTTTATCAGTAGACCCTAATTGTTAATAAGAGGAATTTGGATGACTTTTCAACAAAATCTGGCAACGTTGCCCAGTGTCGATCATTTAAGCGGCTTAGATATATTCAATGCGCAAGGGGAATTGGTTCGACATATTCCAGCGGTTGTTGGCAAACTTGGTTCGCTGCGGGTTTACTATGCTCTTGCCCAACGTTTTCAGCAGCTTGACGCACAAGCGGCGCAGCTGGGGTTGGCGTTGTTTGCGGAACATGTGGTTGATGCAAAACAAAATCCGGGTAAACACCCGAATATTGATTTTCTGTTTCAAGTCATTGATACCCAATCGGTGTTATCTGTTACACCGTTATTAAAGTAGGATCAATATTCCCAACTGTCCGGGTCAATACCGCACTCGCGCATTAACACTTTGGCATCTTCCGGAATTTCATCGCTACGCTCTTTCATCAGATCGTGGTCGGTCGGTAGTGGTTGTCCGGTGAAGGCATGCAAAAAGGCTTCACACAGCAACTCGCTGTTGGTGGCGTGGCGCAGATTGCGGATTTGACGTCGGGTGCGTTCGTTAGTGAGAATTTCCAGCACTTTGATCGGAATCGACACTGTAATTTTCTTGACCTGTTCACTTTTTTTGCCGTGCTCTGCATACGGGCTGATATATTTTCCGTCCCACTCCGCCATAATTCACCCTGTTGTATAACCCTTAGAGAAAGTTTGGCTATTTTAACAAAAAATGCAGAAATAACAATCTGGACGTCAAGACTGCCAAAAAATCGGGCATTTAATTTTGATAGCGCTAAAAAACTGTTAAAATGAGCGACGTATATTTCCCCCTTTAGACTTTCCCCCGGTTCGGGCTGATCAACGGAGCGTGTGATGAAAACAAATCCGACAAGAGAGATGCACAAATTCGGCGGCAGCAGTTTGGCTGATGCCGAGCGTATCCGCAATGTCGCACAATTAATCAAAAAATATAGTCAACAGCAGGATTTGATCGTTGTTTCGGCAATGGGGGATATGACCGATAATCTGATTCGTTGGGTCACGCTATCAAGCAGCGATCCGGTCAGTGCCAACCAGCAATTACAAAAAATCAAATTTCAATATCTAACCCAAACCAACAAACTGCTTAATGCCCCCGAAACAGTTTCGCAGCCGTTTCTGGAAGATATTTTATCGCTCTCTTCGTTGCTGGATAAGCCGTTGAGTGAAGCGATTTATGCTGAAGTGGTGGGACATGGCGAAATTTGGACTGCAAGATTGGTCAGTGCGTACCTCAACCAAGTGGGAATTGAGAGCTGCTTTTTAGATGCGCGACTGTTTATGTATGCCGAAAGAGCGGTCATGCCGCAGGTTGATTTTGCCGCCAGCCGCCGCAAACTGCAACCGCACTTGGCGCAGGCCGAGGGCAAACGCCTGATTATCACCGGCTTTATCTGCCAAAATAGGGCAAAAGAAACGGTTTTGTTGGGGCGTAACGGCTCAGACTATTCCGCGACCCAGATTGCAGCACTGGCAGATCTGAGCAAAGTGACAATTTGGAGCGATGTTGCCGGTGTTTACAGCGCCGATCCGCACCAAATTCATCATGCCAATTTATTAACATTTTTGCGATTGGATGAAGCCAGTGAGCTGTCGCGTTTAGCCGCGCCTGTGTTGCACGCCAGAACCTTGCAGCCGGTCAAAAGCCACTCACTCAGTCTGTTGCTGCGCAGCAGTTTGCAGCCGGAAAATGGCTCTACCCGAATTGAACATGCCCTGACCGCCAGTGAAAACGGCAAAATCGTGACCCACCATAACCAAATCGGACTGATTGAGCTGCTGATTCCGCCGACGCAATCACTGGATGAATGGCAGCAAACCGCACTTCAATGGCTGGAACAGCAACAGTTGCTGCCGCTGGCGCACAATTTAGATCGACCACAGCGACTGTTAAAGCTCGCCTATCCAGTTGAATATTTGGATAATATTTATCTTCAGTTAAAACAACTGCCGTTGACCGTCGAGTCCTCTTTTGTGCGTTACGATATGGCACTGTTGGCAATTGTCGGCTATGGCGTTTGCCGTAATTCATTGCAAA
Organism: Testudinibacter sp. 'clade 2'; assembly: GCF_006227735.1. Taxonomy (NCBI): domain Bacteria; kingdom Pseudomonadati; phylum Pseudomonadota; class Gammaproteobacteria; order Pasteurellales; family Pasteurellaceae; genus Testudinibacter; species Testudinibacter sp. 'clade 2'. The sequence goes on along the minus strand of NZ_VDHB01000005.1, from coordinate 27,435 downwards.
TGATGCGTTTCTTACAAATGTTGAAAACACAGCAGGTCGAATTTATCTGGCAATCACCGGAACAGATCAGTGTGGTTGCCATTTTGCGGCAAAAGGTCGGACGTGAGTTGCTGCGCAATGTACATGATGATCTGTTTCGACCGCATAAAAGTATTGGTTTGGTGGTGTTAGGCAATGGTTCTATTGCCAAAACTTGGATTGAGCTTTACCGCCAACGTCGCGAAGAGCTGTCAGCTCGCAGCAAATTCAATTTTACGCTGATCGGTATGGTTTCCAGCACTAAAGGCTGGCTCAGTTATCAAGGGCTGATTCCGCAGTTGCAGCAGCGTTCGATTGACGAAGCATTTGCCCAGTCGGCGCAAGAGTTGCAGCCGCAGCAGCTGATCAACTGGATGAGCGGGCATCCGTTTGACGAATTGGTGGTGCTGGATATTACTGCTAGCGACGAAGTTGCCAAACATTATATGAATTTTGCCAAACATGGTTTCCATGTGATCAGTGCCAATAAACGCGCGGCGGCTTTTCCCTTGAGTGAGTTTCATGCCTTGCAAAATGCCTTTAGCCAATCGGGCAGCTACTGGTTTTATAATGCCACGATTGGCAGCGGCTTACCGCTGAATACGATTTTGCGTGATTTGGTCGAGAGTGGTGATACGATTTTATCGGTGGAAGGCACATTTTCTGACACGATGACGTGGTTGTTTTCGCAATATGAGCAGCATATTTACAGTTTTCCGGAATTGATTGAACAAGCGTGGCAACAAGGCTTAAGCGAACGCAATCCGCGCGAAGATTTGAGCGGAACCGATGCGATGCGGAAATTGGTGATTGCGGCGCGAAGTGCGGGTTATGATCTGGATCCGCAGCAAATTAAAGTCGAATCGTTATTGGACGCAGATGCGGAACAATTTTCGCTAAGTGAATTTTTTGAACGCTTGGAGCCGCTCAGTCAGCGCTTGCAGCAACGTTATCAGGACGCACATGAAGACGGTATGGCGCTGCGTTATGTTGCCCGTTTTAATGCTAACGGGCAGTCCACTGTACGTTTGGAGCAGTTGGAACCGGACGATCTGATCAGTCAAACACTGCCCGGTGAAAATCACTATTTGATTCGTAGTCTATGGTATCGGGATAAACCGTTGGTTATCCATGGCCCCAGTTCGGGCCCGGCAATGACTGCCGGTGCGATTCAAAGCGATTTAAACCGTTTGGTTAAATTGCTGTAGACTTGAGGACAAGCGGAGCAAGGTAACATGATGATACCAGCCATCAGTTTCAGTAATGCGCGACAATTGGCTGCCGATAAAGATCACAAAATGCGGCACGTACATATTCGTTATCCGATGATTGGGTTGATAAAGAGCGGTCGCAAAACCTTCTTGCGTAATCAATCGTCGCACGATGTGGTGGAAAACGAGCTGTTTATCCTGCAAAAAGACAGCCACTGGGACATTTTCAACAATACCTTGGGCAAAGGTTATTACTGTTCGCATATCATCAATTTATCGCCGGATACTTTACAACTGTTTTATCGCTATTACCCACAGATTAAACCGGTTAAAACCCAAGATTGTATCAGCTGCCATTCAAAAACCTTATTTGAGTGTTTTCAGCGGACATGGCTCAGCCTGCAAGACCCACATCTTAGTGATCAAGTTAAACAGCACCGCACATTGGAGCTGTTGCTGCAATTATCTGAATTAAATATCTATTTTCCGTCGCCCCAACAGCTCAGTTGGACCGAAAAAATGCAGTATCTAGTGGAAAATGATTTGGCAAAATCATGGCGTTTAAGCGAGATTGCGGCTGCTTTTCACGTGAGTGAAAGTACACTGAAACGCCGCTTGTTGCGTGAAGATACGCATTTTCGGCAATGGTTGCAAGATTTACGCTTGGATACCGCACTTTCATTGATTCTCAGCACCTCAAAAAACCTTGCCGACATCGCCCAGTTGTGCGGCTATCATTCACAAAGCCGCTTCAGTGCTGCGTTTAAGAAACGCTTTGATCTTTTACCGTCGATGATCAAAACCGATAAAATGACTGAATACAGCTAAATATTGCACTAAAACGGATAGTGGCTTTGACGGTATTGCAGCAAAATAGCATCCTTATTCACGTTTATAAGGATTTTAAAATGAAAATATCTCAATTAGCTTCAACATTAATCGTCAGTGCGGTTGCCGCTAGCGCCCAAGCCGATAACAGTTTCCAACTCAGCAGTCCGCAAATTCAAGCGAATAGCAGCATTTCGGCTGATTTTGAATTTAACGGTTTTGGTTGCAGTGGTAATAATCAATCACCGGAACTGCATTGGAAAAATGCCCCGGCAGGCACGAAAAGTTTTGCAGTATCGGTGTATGATCCCGATGCGCCGACAGGTTCCGGCTTTTGGCACTGGTATGTGGTTAATATTCCGGTAACAGCCAGTGGTTTAGCCGCCAATGCCGGTGCGGCTGATCAAGCCAATTTGCCGCAAGGCGCATTTCAGTTGAGAACGGATTATGGTTATCACGGTTGGGGCGGCGTTTGCCCACCGCAGGGAGATGATGCTCACCGCTATATTTTCACCGTGCATGCGCTGAATACCGAAAAGCTGGCTGTAGACGAAAACACCACGACCGCACTTGGCGGTTTCTTGGTTAATGCACACACGATTGATAAAGCCTCATTTACTGCGTACTATCAGCGCAAATAATTCTTCTCCATAAAAACGCCCCGTTATTGCAGAATAACGGGGCGTTTTCGAACAAGCTTACAGTTTTACCGGTTGTAAATGCCAGATCTGATCAGCATATTCTTTGATGGTACGGTCAGAGGAGAAATAACTCATATTCACAATATTTTGAATTGCTTTGGCAACCCAAAGATTTTGATCTTTATACACTTTGTCAATCTCCCGCTGCGCTTCAACATAGCTGCGGAAATCTGCGAAGGCTTGATAGTAATCACTCAGTGGTGAAAATGATTGGTAGCGTCCCGGTTCTTCCGGACTGAATGCACCGCTGGTGATTTGTTGCAAGGCTTCACGCAATTGCGGATCATTTTCATAATAGGCTGACGGTTGGTAGCCTTTGTGACGCAGTGCTTCCACTTGTTCTACCGTATTGCCGAAGATGAAAATATTGTCTTCGCCGACATTCTGCAAAATCTCGACATTGGCGCCATCCAGAGTACCGATGGTTAACGCACCATTCAAGGCAAATTTCATGTTGCTGGTGCCGGAAGCTTCAGTACCTGCCAGCGAAATCTGTTCAGAAACATCAGCTGCCGGAATAATCAATTGCGCCAAGCTGACGCTGTAATTCGGAATGAAAACCAGCTTCAGTTTGTCGTGCACTCGCATATCGTTGTTGATCACTTTTGCTACATCATTGATTAAACGAATAATTTGTTTTGCCGCATAATAAGCAGATGCTGCTTTACCGGCAATGATGAACACCCGTGGCGTCCAGTCTTTTTCCGGATTACGCAGAATTTCATTATAACGGGCGATAATATGCAACAAGTTCAAGTGTTGACGTTTATATTCATGAATTCGTTTGATTTGTACATCAAACAGTGCATCAGGGTTGACCACAATATTCAAGTTGTGCGCGATATAGTTTGCCAATTTGACTTTATTGGCTTTTTTCACTTCACGCACTTCCTGCATAAATTTTGGGAAATCTGCATATTGTTTCAGCTGTTCTAAATGGCTCAGATCCTTACGCCATGATTTACCGATATATTTGTCGATTACCGTGGATAAACCAGGATTGGCAACGCCGATCCAGCGACGTGGAGTAATTCCGTTGGTCATATTGCAGAAACGTTCCGGATAAATTTTAGCAAAATCGGCAAAAATGGATTTCACCATCAAGTCAGAGTGCAGTTTTGCTACGCCGTTGATTTTGTGTGAAGCGACCACCGCTAGCCATGCCATCCGCACTTTACGCCCGTCGTTTTCATCGATTAACGAAACTCGGCGGATTAAATCCGGATCTTTTTCGGTATAAGATTTGATACTCTCCAGGAAGTGTTCATTAATCTCTAAAATAAGCTGTAAATGGCGTGGCAAAATAGCGCCCATCATATCAACCGGCCAAGTTTCCAACGCTTCACTCATCAAGGTGTGATTAGTGTAAGAGAATACTTTGCAAGTGATTTCCCACGCAGCTTTCCAGCTAAACTCTTCTTTATCAATCAGAATACTCATTAATTCCGGAATCGCCAGTACCGGGTGTGTATCATTTAAGTGAATCGCCACTTTATCAGCAAGATTAGTGAGGGTTTTGTGTTCCCAGCGATGGCGGTTTAGGATGTCTTGCAGGGAAGCGGAAACCAAAAAGTATTCCTGGCGTAAACGCAATTCACGCCCAGCGTAGGTTGAATCATCCGGATATAACACGCGTGAGACGTTTTCAGAACTGTTCTGGCGTTCCATTGCGGCAAAATAGTCACCGCGGTTAAACTTGGTTAAATCAAATACGTCACCAGCATGGGCTGACCATAAGCGCAGGCTATTTGCCATATTGGTTTCATAACCTGGAATAATTTGATCATAGCCCAAGGCAACGATTTGTGAGGTATCGACCCAATGGCATTTGTCGCCTTCAAAATAGATGCGCCCACCGAATTCGACTTTATAGCGCTTGGTCGGACGAATAAACTCCCAAGGTACTCCTTTTTCCAACCAAGCATCCGGACGTTCTACCTGTTGACCATCGACGATTTTTTGGCGGAACATGCCGTATTCATAACGGATACCATAGCCCATACCGGGATAATTTAAGGTAGCAATGGAGTCGAGGAAACAGGCGGCTAAACGACCTAATCCGCCGTTGCCTAAGCCTGGATCCACTTCTTTTTCAATCACGTCTTCTAAATTCAGACCTAATTGTTCCAACGCTTCGCGCACCACATCGTAAACGCCTTCGGCTAACATCGCATTGGATAGGGTGCGGCCCATTAAAAATTCCATTGAGAGATAATATACTCGGCGGCAGTTTTGTGATTGGGTGGCACGCTGTGTTTTCAGCCAACCTTCTGAAACCAAATCACGAACCGCCAATAAAGTGGCGTTCAACCAGTCACGTTGACTGGCAACACCCGGATCGCGGCCAATGGAAAAGATTAGTTTTTGTACAATTGCGTTTTTAACACCTTCAGCACTAGACAGAGGGGAATGGTGTAAAATGGTATTGCTCATTAGGTCAAATATCCTTCATTAAAATTGAATAAATCGTGTCAGTTAAACAAATTCTGATAGATAACTGAATATTTTTCAGCAGCTAAATGCCAGCTGAAATCGGCCTCCATGGCATTGATACGAACTTTATACCATTGTGGTTTGGCGTGCCATAGCGCTTGTGCCTGTTCAAACGCAGTCACCAGTTGCTCGACATTTGCATCATTAAAAACAAAACCGGTTGCCAGTCGGGTTTTTAGATTCTCTTTGCTGCAATCAACCACGGTATCGGCTAATCCGCCGGTCGATCTCACTAACGGTAAAGTGCCATATTTTAACCCATATAATTGGGTTAAGCCACAAGGTTCAAAACGGCTCGGTACTAAAATGACATCACCGCCAGCAATAATTAAGTGAGACAGCTTTTCGTTATAGCCAATTTCCACACTGACTTGCTGTGGATATTGTAGCTCTAGTTGTGAGAATGCCAGTTCATACTGCTTATCGCCGGAACCCAATAAAATAAATTGCACCCCGTCTTTTAAGATTCGCGGCAGTGCCTGCAACAGCAAATCTACGCCCTTTTGTGCAGTCAAGCGAGTGACCATCACAAACAACAGCGCATTTTTATCCTGTGGCAAGTTGAATGCTTGTTGCAGCTCGGCTTTACATTTTGCCTTGCCGCTCATGCCTTTTAATTTGTAGTGCTCAGGCAAATGGCTGTCCAGCTCAGGATTCCAAATTTGGTAGTCCACACCATTTAGCACACCACTCAATTTGTTTTGTTGCTGCAAGGTGGTCAGCAACCCTTGTAGGCCATAAGCATATTCCGGTGTGGTAATTTCTTGAGCATAAGTCGGACTGACGGCGGTAACATGATCCGCATAATACAATCCGGCTTTCAAATAGGAAATTTGCCCGTTTAACTCGACTCCGTTCACGTTAAACATTTCCAGTGGCAGTGCGATCTCCGCCATATGACGATAATTAAATTGTCCTTGATAGGCTAAATTATGGATAGTGAATACCGATTTTGCCGGTCTGCCTTTGGCATGTAAATAGGCACAAGCCAAACCGGCGTGCCAGTCGTGAGCATGCACGACATCGGCTTTCCACCAGCTGTCCAGATTATCACCCAGCTCGGCACCAAACCATGCCAACAAGGCAAAACGCAGATAGTTGTCGGCATAATCGTGATAGGATTGATCGTGGTAAGGATTGCCTTCGCGTTGATACAAGTGCGGTGCGTCGATCAAATAAACGCCCAAACCTTGATACTCGGCATAGCGTAACGTTGCTTGACCGGCAAAGGTATCAAAAGTGCCAACCACACCTGATTCCGGTAAACCCGCCGTGATCGCCGGAAATGCCGGGATTAAAATTCGGACGTTGTCACCGTTTTGTTGTTGGGCAAAGGGTAACGCGCCGGTGACATCTGCCAGACCGCCGGTTTTTAATAAAGGATACAGCTCTGAGCAAACGTGTAAAACATTCATAGGATTTCCACCTGATTTTTGCTGAAATAAAACATCGTCTCCGCACTTGAAAAAGCGGAGACGATGATGTGTGACTATGGTTCTGCTTTATAAGCTTTTTTAGCTTGTTGCTCTGTTTCCTGTTTTAGCTTGCCCAACATTTTTGAGGTCACCAAAACCACACCGCCTTTGCTGACACGGAAGCGTCTTGCGTCAAGCTCTAAATCAACCCCGATCTCCATACCGTCAGGAATATTACAATGGCGATCAATAATGGCACGCTTGATCACCACATTTTTTCCGATGGTGACTTCCGGCAAAATGACTGAGAACTCTACTTGTGATCCCTCTTTTGCTACGACATGATCAAATAACACCGAGTTACTGATAATTGCATCGGTGATAATGCAGCCGCCACCAACTAACGAGTTGTCCAACGCTCTGGTTTTGCGCAGATGCTTGTAGAAAAACTTGGACGGGAAGGTCTGTTTCGGGGTGGAACGAATCGGCCAGCGTTGGTCGAAAATATCCAATTGTGGATGTTCGGTGACCAAATCAATATTAGCTTCCCACAGCGCATCAATGGTGCCGACATCGCGCCAATAAATTTCACCCTGTGGGTTGCGCCCCATGCAAGAGCGGCTGAATGGATGGGCATATAAAACGCCTTCTTTTAATGCTTGTGGAATAATGTCTTTGCCGAAATCATGGTTGGATTCAGGTTTGGCAAATTCTTGATCCAAAATGCTATACAGATAATCTGCATCAAACACATAAATTCCCATTGACGCCAAGCAGGTATCCGGTTTGCCTTGCATCGTTGGTGGATTCTTCGGTTTCTCGATAAAATCGGTCACTTGCAGATTCTCATTCACACCCATCACACCGAATTCAGATGCCTTCTCTTTTTCCACCTCGATACAGCCAACCGTACATTTTGCACCGCTGGAGACATGATCTAGTAGCATTTGGGCATAATTCATTTTATAAATATGATCCCCTGCCAGAATCAGAACATATTTCGGTTTGTAATGGCTTTTCATAATATCGCAATTTTGGTACACCGCATCGGCAGTACCGCGATACCAAGTGCTGTCATCCAACTGTTGACGTGCCGGTAGCATATCGACAAATTCATTGCGTTCACGCGGCAGGAATGACCAACTGTGCTGCAGGTGACGTAGCAGCGAGTGCGCCATATATTGGGTGACGACCCCGATACGATTCAAATTGGAATTGATACAATTTGACAGGGCGAAATCAATAATACGGCAAGAACCTCCGAAATAAACCGCTGGTTTTGCACGCTTATCTGTGAGTTCGTACAAACGTGAGCCTCGTCCACCGGCTAAAATCAACACTAAAGTATCATCCGTGATACGCAACATGCTTGGTGAGTTTTTCAAAATTTCGTCCATATTCGTTTTCCCCTAGTTTAAGATCCAATAAAACACCATAACAATTTGGTAATACGACTTGATTTACCGATATAAAATATAAAGGCCAACAGTGCTAACCTTCAGATTATTCCCCTCTACTGTCATTGTTTGCTGCGAAATAGCATGATGCCATGTTCCCTGCGGCAGATTAAAATCCTGTTGCTGTGCGCTGCGGTTGATGATGAATAACCATTTGTCGTCAAGCTGAATCTGGAATCCGACACTACTGCCATCTTCCCAATCAGCAATGCTCATTGCTTGGCCCGCTTGGTTCAGCCATTGCACATCACTGTCATTCCACCAGTCATTGTGTCCACAAAGTGCGGTAATCTGTTTACGTATTTGGATAATTGCCCGGCTGTAAGCCAATAGCTGTTGATCTTGTTGGCTCCAATCTATCCAAGTGATCTCATTATCCTGGCAATAAGCGTTGTTATTGCCTTGCTGACTATGTCCAAACTCGTCACCTGCCAGCAACATCGGCGTACCGTTGGCTAAAAGTGCGGTCGCGAGCAGCGCCCGTTTTGCGGCTTGGCGCTGTTGTAAAATATCGGTTTGCTCAGTTTCACCTTCAATACCGAAATTATTGTTATAACTTTCACCGTGTCCGTCACGATTCTCTTCGCCGTTAGCCCAGTTGTGTTTCTGCTGATAGCTCACCAAGTCATGCAGCGTGAATCCATCATGGGAACAGATATAATTAATCGAGGCGCTAGGGCGTTTTTGCTCGTGCTGAAAAATATCCGCTGAGGCACTGAAGCGTTGCGCAAACAAGCCCATATTGCCTTGGTTATGCAGCCAAAAGCGACGTATATCATCCCGGAAACGATCATTCCATTCAGCAAAATAATCGGGGAAATTGCCTAATTGGTAACCGCCCCAACCAATATCCCACGGTTCGGCAATATATTTTTTATCTTTTAAAACCGGGTCATTGGCAATCCGTTCAAAAATCGCAGCATATCGGTTAAATTCCGGCTCACGTCCGATAATTGTTGCCAGATCGAAACGGAAACCGTCCACATGAAACGTGTCCACCCAGTAGCGCAGGCAATCATGCACCCATTGCAAGGTATTCGGTTTGGTCAGGTTCAAAGCATTGCCACAGCCGCTCCAATTATGGTATTCGCCGTTTTCGGTCAGCCAGTAGTAATTGGCATTGTCTAAACCGCGCTGGCTAAGTGTTGGCTGCCACCAATCAGAATCAGCGGTATGGTTGAACACCACATCTAAAATCACTTCAAATCCGGCTTGATGCAGGGTTTTTACCATCTGCTTAAATTCGCTTTCCGGGGTGGTGCCTTTGCGCCCGGACCAATAGCGATTGTCCACCGCAAATGGAGCCAATAAATTATAACCCCAATAATTGGATAAACCGCGACGTTGCAAATGCAGTTCATCGGCATGAAATGCCACCGGCATCAGCTCAAGTGCGGTCACGCCGAGTTTTTTCAGATAGTTCACTGAAGCCGGGTGTGCTAAGCCGGCATAACTGCCACGCAATTCCGGCGGAATGTTCGGATTCAGTTGGCTGAAGCCTTTCACGTGCAGTTCGTAAATAATGGTTTGTGCCCAAGGGTAATCAGGAGATTGGTCACCTTGCCAATCGAAGTCATCGGCGATGACGACTGCTTTTGGTGCAACTTCATGATTATCCAACTCATTGGCAAAATCAAACAACATCAATTGTTTATCGGTTTGATAACAGGGTTTGCTGTCCACCGCTTTGGCATAAGGATCCAACATCACTTTTTGTGGATTGAAGCTGATGCCTTGCTGCGGTTTGTCTTCGCCGTAAGCGCGAAAACCATATTTAATACCGGTTTCAACCCCGGCCAACCAGAGTGACCAAATATGATCTTGTCCTTTGATCATTTTAAAACGATGTTCTTTGCCGCGATAAGAAAACAGGCACAGCTCTATCATCGCAGCATGCTCGGAAAATACCGCAAAATTCACACCGTACTGTCCCTCAATAACTTGAATTGAAGCGCCCAGCGGCTGCGTCATTCCGTTTCTCACTCTACCAATCATGTTACCAACAACCTTTTTCCAGAATAGCCTGCTTGTTTATTTTTGATATTGCAGATAAATTGTTGCCAATGGTGGAATTGTCAGCGAAAGCGATTGCAATTTATTATGGCTGGCAATCTCCTCAGTCAGGATAACCTCTGCATTGCCGACGTTCGAACCGTGATAATACTCCGAATCAGTGTTCAAAATTTCCTGATAAACACCGGCATGATTGACGCCGATGCGGTAATTTTCACGCGCTACCGGGGTAAAGTTGCTGACCACAATCACCTCATTGCCGTGGCGATCTTTACGGGCAAAGGCAAAAATCGAATTTTGATAGTCATCAACCACTAGCCACTCAAACCCTTGGGGATCAAAATCCAATTGGTGCAACGCCGGGGTTTGCCGGTAAACGTGGTTTAAATCCTTCACCAGATTTTGTACGCCGCGATGCCAGCCGCCGCCGTGTTTGTCGTCCAGCAGGAACCAGTCCAAACTTTCTTGATAATCCCATTCACGACCTTGCGCAAATTCTGAACCCATAAACAGCAGTTTCTTGCCCGGATGTCCCCACATATAGCCGTAATACGCACGCAAGTTAGCAAATTTTTGCCATGCGTCACCGGGCATTTTGTCGAGTAGCGAGCCTTTGCCGTGCACCACTTCATCGTGTGACAGCGGTAAAATAAAGTTTTCGGTGTAGTTGTACAGCATACCGAAAGTCAATTGGTTATGGTGGTGTTGACGATATACCGGATCCAGCTTCATGTATGACAGGGTGTCATTCATCCATCCCATATTCCATTTGTAATGGAAGCCCAAGCCGCCCATTTCCGGTGGGTTGGTGATGCCCGGAAACGCTGTCGACTCTTCGGCGATCGCCATACAGCCGTCCATCTCGTTGCCGATGATGTAGTTGGTGTGCTTCAAAAATTCAATCGCTTCCAAGTTTTCGCGGCCACCGTATTGATTCGGGATCCATTCGCCCTCTTTACGGCTGTAATCGCGATAGATCATCGAGGCCACTGCATCAACCCGTAGCGCATCGATGCCAAAGCGCTCTAGCCAATACAGTCCGTTGCCTGCCAAAAAGTTTTTGACTTCATTACGACCATAGTTATAAATCAAGGTGTTCCAATCTTGATGAAAGCCTTCGCGCGGATCAGCGTGCTCATAAAGTGCGGTGCCGTCAAAATACGCTAAGCCGTGCGTATCGTTCGGGAAGTGACCCGGCACCCAGTCCAGAATCACATTAATGCCGGCATCGTGCGCTTTTTGAATAAAGTTGCGCAGTTGTTGCGGGCTGCCGAAACGGCTGGTCGGTGAATATAATCCCAGTGGTTGATAACCCCAGGAACCATCAAACGGAAATTCATTAATTGGCATCAATTCGATGTGTGTGAAGCCCATCTCTTTGACATAAGGAATCAGTTGTTCGGCGATTTCGTCATAATTTAGCCAGAAATTATTTTCCAGATTACGCCGCCACGAGCCCAAATGGACTTCATAAATTGAAATTGGCGCCTCGAAAGCATTCGCCAGTTTGCGGGCTTCGGTCATTTCAACCATATCCGGCAGCGCACTGACTTGTGAAGCCGTATCCGGGCGCAACTGCGAAGCAAACGCATAAGGATCGGCTTTCAGGCGCAGAGTGTCGTTGGCGTCTAACAGCTCATATTTATACAGGCTGCCTAAGGTGACTTTTGGAATAAAAATTTCCCATAAGCCGTTTTCCGGGTGGAAGCGCATCGGGTGGCGGCGTCCGTCCCAGAAGTTAAAATCCCCGACCACCGAGACCCGCTTGGCATTTGGCGCCCAAAGCACAAAATTTACCCCTGCTACGCCATCAATTTCGGTGAAATGGGCGCCTAGTTTTTCATAAGGGCGATAATGTGTGCCTTCTGCCAGCAACCAGTTGTCTAAGTCTGACAAAATCGGGCGGAAACGGTAAGGATCTTCTAAAATTTGGTTTTCATTCCCCCAAAACACATTGAGTTGATAATTAAAAAAATCATGTTTATCTGCCATCACGGCGCTGAAAAAGCCATCTTCATGCAAGCAAGTCATTTCTGCCACTTCTTGCTGACTCTCTTTATCAATAATCAAAACTTTTGAAGCATCCGGCATCAGCACCCGCACTTCTACCCCGTTGTCGGTCTCGTGCATTCCTAACACCGCAAACGGATCCGAATGTCTGCCGCCCAATAGTGCTTCTATCGTTGCCCTATCCACTGTCGCTGAATTTGCCAAAACACTCATATCTATCTCCATTTCGATTATTTGACTGACCAAACCGTTATATTCAAGGTTGAGAAAAAAATTCAAATGAATTTAACATTTAAGCAAAAAATATAACGTTATATTATCCTTTTTTATACTTAGCACAGCTAATCTGCCTATAACTTAAGACTGTCACAAGCTTTGTTAAGATTCAATCGGAAAAGTTGAAAAGCAGGGGATAGATCACATTATTTTATAAAATTAAATAAATGCTCGCAATGGAGTTGATGGCGGACAATAGAAACATCGGAAAATAAAAAAACCGAGTGCGGTTTACACTCGGTTTTCAATGGACAAAGCCAAAAAGAATTACACGTTATCGATTTTACCCAATAGCGAACGCAATCTTTCTTGCCAATTGTTATGTTCGTTTTTCAAGTGATCATTTTCGCCGGCCAACGCATCGCGCTCACCGCGCAAATGATTCAACTCATTTTGAACCTGTTCATGTTTACCTTTCAATTCTTCAATTTCCAATTGTTGTAATTGAATGGTTTCAACGGCTTGTTTAATTTTTTCATCTAGTTGTTCGAGCAGCTCAAAAGACATAATCATCAATCCTCAATAAATAATAGTTCTACAGAAAATAAACCTCATTCTAGCCTAGTTAGCCGCAGATTTCACATAGAAATTGAAAAGTGTGGTCAATTTTTTTACGGCTTTGCGCCATCAGTTGCAATACTGTGCTAAACTACGGCTTTGTGTGGATAGCCAATCCATCGTTCGCTAACTCATTCTCCTTCAACCTCAAATGAATAGGTCACACAAAATGAAAAGAGCCCTTGCAATCGAATTTTCCCGCGTTACTGAAGCTGCCGCCCTTGCCGGCTTTGCCTGGTTAGGACGTGGCAATAAAGATGCCGCCGATGAAGCGGCAGTCAAAGCCATGCGCATCATGCTGAATCAAATTGATATTAACGGCGAAATTGTTATCGGCGAAGGTGAAATCGACGAAGCACCGATGCTATATATCGGCGAAAAAGTCGGCAATGGCAGCGGTGATAATATTACGATTGCCGTTGACCCGATTGAAGGCACGCGCATGACGGCGATGGGGCAAGCCAATGCGCTGTCGGTGCTCGCTGCCGGCGGACCGGATACCTTCCTGCAGGCGCCGGATATGTATATGGAAAAATTGGTGGTCGGGCCGGAAGTGAAAGGCATGATCGATCTCAACCTGCCATTGGAACAAAACCTGCGCCGCGTTGCCTCCAAGCTCGGCAAACTGCTGTCGCAATTAACGGTGATCACCCTTGACAAACCCCGTCACCAAGAAACTATTGCCAAAATGCAACAACTGGGCGTCAAAGTATTGGCCATTCCTGACGGTGATGTGGCGGCTTCAATTTTATGCTGCTTGCCGGATAATAATGTCGATATGCTGTATGCCATCGGCGGAGCGCCGGAAGGTGTGGTCGCCGGAGCGGCAATCCGTGCCTTAGGCGGCGAAATGCAAGTGCGGTTGCTGCCACGTAATCAAGTGAAAGGCGACAGTGAAGAAAATCGTGCCATTGCCGCACAAGAGATCGCCCGTTGCCAGCAAATGGGGGTGGAAGTCAATAAAGTGTTGCAACTGGAAGAGATTGTGCGTGACGACAACCTGATTTTTTCCGCCACCGGCATCACCAACGGCGACTTGCTGAAAGGCATTCACCGCAAAGGCAACATCGCCACCACCGAAACATTATTAATCCGCGGACGCTCGCGCACTATTCGCCGTATTCAATCGTTCCACTATCTGGATCGCAAAGATACCGAGTTATATCGTCTGATTGGCAGTTAATTACCTGCCAAAGTGCGGTCAGCATCGCTATCGGCAGCAAAACCGGTAGCGATTTTTTATGCCAACATCAACTCAATATTCAGATTTTGAATATTTTTTTGCACGCTCTCCAGCAAATTTTTATCGGTGACAATAGTGTCGAATACGTCTAAACCGTAAATCCAGAAGGTGGCGACTTTGCCGTATTTTGACGAATCGGTAACCAGCACATTTTTTTTGCTCGATTCGACAATCGCGCGTTTCACTGCCAGTTTTTTCTCATCTGGGGTGGTTAGACCCTTTAAATTCCAGGAGGAGGTGGAAACAAAGGCGACATCAATCGAAATATTGCGTAAAAATTGTGCCGACAGTTCGCCGACGGAAGAGTAGTTGTCTTTGCAGACATGACCACCGGTGTGGATCAATTCACCGTTGCCCTCTTTAATCAAGAAATTGGCGATCACGAAATCATTGGTGATCACCAATAAATCACTGCGTTTGGCAATATGGTGTGCGATTTCCAACGTAGTGGTGCCGGCATCTAAATAAACCGTTTTACTGTCGGCGATCAACCGAGCCGCTGCTACGCCGATAGCTTGCTTTTGGCTTTGAAACAGCAGGGATTTATCATCATGCGTCGGCTCGCTGAACAGGCGTTGCAGCAATTGCACGCCGCCGGACACCGACACCACTTTGCCTTGTTCTTCCAGTTTTTGAATATCGCGCCGCACCGTCATATGTGACACCTGCATAATCTCAACCAATTCGGCAATGCTGATCAGATCGTGTTCGCTCAGCAACATCAGAATGCGTTTTTGTCTTTCTGCCGGAATCATGGCTAATTCCTTAAATTTATTGTGAATTTTAGTGAAATAATAACACTTTATGCGTAAAGAACTCAAATATTGATTTTAAACCGCGATAAAATTAACAATAAATAACACATATTGTGAATATTTGTGATCAAACTCGCAGTTTTATCTTTCCAATTCAGGCATTATGCACTGACAAAATGCAGAGTTATCTGAGTTGATTTTCAATCTAAATGGAGATTTTTTTATGAGTTATTCAGTCGCAGTCGTCGGTCTCGGCGCAATGGGTATGGGCGCGGCACTTTCTTGTGTTAACGCTAAGCTTGACACTTATGGGATTGATTTAAATCCCGTTTTATTGGATAAATTGAAACAATCCGGGGCAAAAGAAGTGGCAATGAATGCCGATGGTTTTGCTGAGAAACTGGACGCCGTGTTGCTGTTGGTGGTTAATGCTAATCAGGTGAAAGGGATTTTATTCGGTGAAAATGGGTTGGCGGCAAAATTAAAAGCCGGTACGGCGGTGATGGTGTCATCCACCATTTCCGCACAAGACGCCAAAGAAATTTCACAAAAATTAACAGCGCTAGGTTTAATTATGCTGGATGCGCCGGTGTCCGGCGGCGCAGCCAAAGCGGCACGGGGCGACATGACGGTGATGGCTTCCGGTTCGAGCGAAGCCTTTGAAAAGCTGCAACCGGTGCTAAGTGCGGTCGCAGGCAAAGTATATAACATCGGCAGCGAAATTGGCTTGGGCGCAACGGTAAAAATTATTCATCAATTGCTGGCAGGGGTGCATATCGCCGCCGGTGCGGAAGCGATGGCACTTGCCGCGCGCGCAGGTATTCCGTTGGATTTGATGTATGACGTGGTGACCAATGCCGCCGGCAATTCGTGGATGTTTGAAAACCGCATGAAACATGTGGTGGACGGCGATTACACCCCACTGTCTCAGGTCGATATCTTCGTCAAAGATTTGGGCTTGGTAACCGACACCGCTAAATCGCTGCACTTTCCGCTGCCGCTTGCCAGCACCGCATTTAATATGTTCACCTCCGCCAGTAACGCCGGTTACGGCAAAGAAGACGACAGTGCAGTGATCAAAATTTTTAGCGGCATTACTTTGCCACAAAAAGAGGAGAAATAATGATGTTGGGCGTAATTGCAGATGATTTTACCGGGGCAAGCGACATCGCCAGTTTCTTGGTCGAAAACGGCTTGCGTACGGTGCAAATGAATGGCGTGCCGAATCGTGCATTACAAAGTACTACGTCGCAAAGTACTACGTCGCAAAGTGCGGTCGATGCGGTGGTGATCAGTTTAAAATCCCGTTCTAATCCGGTCGAGGAAGCAGTGCAGCAGTCGCTACAAGCTTTGGCGTGGTTACAAAAGAGCGGTTGCAACCAGTTCTATTTTAAATATTGTTCCACTTTCGACAGCACCGCCAGCGGCAACATTGGTCCGGTGACCGATGCACTGTTGGATCAGCTCAACGATGATTTCACGGTGATCACCCCGGCATTGCCGATTAACGGCAGAACCATTTTCAACGGCTATCTGTTTGTCGGTCAAACGTTACTCAACGAATCGGGGATGCAAAATCACCCGATTACGCCGATGAAAGATGCCAATCTGATGCGTCTGATGGACGCGCAGGCGCGCGGTAAAACCGGTTTAGTGGCGTATTCTGATGTGATTCAAGGTGCCGATCATGTCAAACGCTGTTTTGAGCAATTAAAACAGCAGGGCTACCGCTATGCGGTGGTTGATGCGGTGGATAATTCACAACTAGCGGTCTTGGCTGAAGCCATTGACGATTTCAAACTGGTGACCGGTGGTTCCGGTTTAGCGGCGTATATGGCGGCGTACAAAAATAAAAACAACACGGCACAGGCTGCAAAAACCGCACTTTTACCCAACAAAGCCAAAAGTGTGATTCTCTCCGGTTCTTGCTCGGTGATGACCAACAAGCAAGTGGAAGCTTATAAAACCAAAGCCGCGCATAAATTATTGGACGTCGAACAGAGCCTGAATAACCCGAATTATGCCGAAGCGCTGTATCAATGGGTGATTGAAAATCTGAACGGTGAATTTGCACCGATGGTATACGCCACGGTTGCGCCAGAACAGTTGAAAGCGATCCAAGCCAAATTCGGTGGTGAGACTGCCAGTCATGCGATTGAGCAAACTTTCGCCGAATTAGCCCAAAAATTAAAGCAGTACGGTGTGAAAAACTTCATCACTGCCGGGGGAGAAACTTCCAGTATTGTGGTGCAGAAATTAGGCTTTGACGGCTTCCAAATCGGCAAGCAAATTGCGCCGGGCGTGCCATGGCTGAAAGCCCTCGATGAAGCGACTTTTCTAGCGCTTAAATCCGGCAACTTCGGCAAAGAGTCGTTCTTTAGCGATGCACAGGAGATGTTTGTATGAGTGAACAGCAACAAAAAATCGATCTGGTCAACTTAGCTCGTTCATTGTTTGAACGGGGTTACAGCGTTGGCGGTGCCGGCAATATTTCGCTGCGTCTGAGCGGCAACCGCTTTTTGGTTACCCCGACCGGTTCGTCGTTGGGGCGCTTGAAGGCGGAAGATTTGTCGGTGTTGGATAGTGACGGCAAGTTGCTGGAAGGCAAAAAACCGTCGAAAGAATCGGTATTCCATTTGGCGATGTACCAACGCAACCCAGCGTGCAACGCGATTGTGCATCTGCATTCCACCTATCTGACCGCACTTTCCTGTTTGGACAATCTGGATCCAAGCAATGCCATCAAGGCGTTCACGCCCTACTATGTGATGCGGGTCGGCAAATTGCCGGTGATTCCTTATTACCGCCCTGGCTCGCCGGATATTGCTCGTGAACTGAGTGAACGGGCGCTGGACGGCAAGGCATTCCTGCTTGCTAATCATGGCGTAGTGGTGTGTGGCGAAGATTTATTCGATGCGGTGGATAACACCGAAGAACTGGAAGAAACCGCAAAACTGATGTTCCTGTTAAAAGGGCAAAACGTACGTTATCTCACCGATGACGAAGTCAATGATTTGAAAAACAGAGGAAAATAAGATGCCTAAGTTTGCTGCTAATTTATCCATGATGTTTACCGAACTGCCGTTTCTCGATCGTTTCGAAGCGGCGGCAAAAGCCGGCTTCAAGTATGTGGAATATCTTTTTCCCTATGACTATCCAAAAGAGCAGTTAAAAGCCAAACTGCAACAAAATGGTCTGCAACAAGTGCTGTTCAACACAGCACCGGGCAATGTGCAAGCCGGTGAGTGGGGCGTTTCCGCCATCCCGGGACGCGAAGCCGACAGTCGGCGTGATATTGATTTGGCATTGGAGTATGCGCTGGCGCTTAATTGTCCGAATGTGCATATTATGTCTGGCGTCGTGCCACCGGGGGAAAATTATGCCAAATACAAACAAACCTTTATCGACAACGTGCGCTATGCTGCTGACAAATTCAAACCGCACGGCATCAAGATTTTGTTGGAGGCGCTCAGCCCGCAAGTCAAACCGAACTACCTTACTGCCAGCCAATTCCAAACGCTGGAACTGGTGGATTTAATCGATCGTGACAATGTGTTTGTGCAGTTAGACTATTTCCACGCCCAAAATGTCGATGGCAATTTATCCCGTCTGACCGACAGCCTAAACGGCAAATTCGCCCATGTGCAAATCGCTTCCGTGCCCGACCGCCATGAGCCTGACGAGGGCGAAATCAACTACCAACATATCTTCGCCAAACTGGACGAAATCGGCTACGACGGCTGGGTCGGCTGCGAATATAACCCAAGAGGCAACACCGAAGACGGCTTGAAATGGTTTGAGCAGTATAAATAAAACCGCATTTTGTAATGTAAGTCAAAAATCTTCTATTAACAGCATAATCATCCCATGGAAGGATGTTTAAAAAAGGAAACAGTATTATGTCAAATGAAATGTTAATTTTAATTGGGATTGCAAGTGTTCTTGCGCTTCTCTTTATCATGATTAAAGGAAAAGTGCATCCTTTTCTGGCTCTTGGTGTAGTGAGTATTGCTGTCGCTCTTACAGCGGGGATTCCAATGAACAAAGTTATGCCAACTTTAATCAGTGGAATGGGGAGCACTTTAGGTGGTGTTGCATTGATTGTCGGTTTGGGAGCTATGCTTGGTAAAATCATTGAGAAATCAAATGGCGCTGATGTTATGGCTAATTGGTTACTGGATAAATTTGGTGAAAAAAGAGCTGCATTTGCCTTAGGTTTAACTGGTTTTATCTTCGGGATTCCTGTATTTGTCGACGTCGGCTTTATTGTATTGATTCCGATTATTTTCAGCGTTGCGAGACGGTTAGGAGGGAATATGTTGGTTTATACCTTGCCGATCGGATTATCAATGTTGACGGTGCATGTTTTTCTTCCACCACATCCGGGAATCGTTGCTGGCGCACAAGTATTAAATGCAGATATTGGCTTAGTTTTAGGAGTGGGTTTCTTAGCTGCGCTACCGGCATATTTATTAGGACAATTATTTATTCCTTTTTTCACCAATCGTAATTTTGTAAAAGTCTCCACATCGAGTGATCTTATACAACAACAAAAAGAGCAATCTTATTCAACGGATGGATTGCCTTCCTTTGGTTTAGTGTTGATGATGATTGTTACTCCGTTGATTTTGATCATGTTGGGAACGGTAACGGCGACGACCTTACCAAAAGAAAATATCATTCGTGAAATTTTCAGTATGGTCGGAAGCTCTCCTTTCGCTTTAATGTTTGCGGTATTTTTATCATCTTATACTTTAGGTATTCGAAGAGGTTGGAGAAAAGAGCAATTAGAAGAAATTTTGAACTCATCTTTAGCTCCGATTGCAGGTATTATTTTAATTACCGGTGCTGGCGGAATGTTCGGTAAAGTTCTAGATGCCAGTGGAGTAGGTAAGGCTTTAGCTGATGTATTGTCTGCAACAGGGTTGCCTATACTACTTTTAGCCTTCATCCTTGCCGCTTTGCTGCGTGCAGCGCAAGGTTCTGCAACAGTAGCGACTATAACGACAGCAACAATTTTGGCTCCGGCAATTATTGCTGAACAATATAGTGGCTTGCAAATTGCTTTAGTGACTAGTGCGATTGCTGCTGGTTCAATGACCTTATCTCATGTCAATGATTCTTTGTTTTGGGTATGGACAAAGTTTTTTGGAATTTCTGTATCTCAAGGATTAAAAACGTGGACGATTTTGACAACTATTTTTGGTTTAATCGGATTCTTAGCGGTAAGTCTAATGTGGATGATATTTGTTTAAAATAACTTTCTAATATGGGTTTGAGAATATCAAGCCCATATTTATTTTTATCAAGGAGTTGGCATGTTAAAAAGTAATATTCTTTTTTCTCTATTATTCCTGTTTCCCGCAGTGTTATTTGCAAATCAGTCCGTCACCATTCCCGACGAACCGCAGCCATCAAAAATTATCAGTGCCAAACTGATCACCGAATTAACCGCCAAAGGGCAAAAAGTCTCAGCGCTTGCCTTGGAATATGAAGATGAGTTATTTAATGGCGAAGGGTTGGAAACGCGTTATCAAATTGAAGTGGTGTTGGACGGAAAATCACAAGGCGAGCGCCAAATTCTCCGAAGCTACGGCATGGATAAACCGACTTTATCTGCGCAAGCCAAATCAGGTCACTACCTGATTTTGGAACTGAATAAAGAAGATGCCAATGCGGATTTGTATTCATTGAGAACCGAAAACAGCGAGCCGATGTTGTTTCGTGCCAAAAATGAGCAAGGTGAAATGATTCAGCGAGAGATTGTGCAAAGCAACCGTGTGCCAGAATTTTATCAACAGCGCTTGCAATACCATGTCACCCAACAAGGACTGCTGAAATTAAGCAACGGTAAAACTGTTGCGCCGCAAAATATTAGCGTAACGGCAGAGGCGAAGAATAGGCATAATCTGTGGTTTGATCAGTTTGCAGCGGATCACGTTTCTCTAAACGATCCCAAAAACATATTGCATTATCAATTGTATAAACCGCACTTTACCCCTGATAACGCCAAGCATCAAAGTGCGGTGGCGCAACAATATCCACTGACCATTTTCCTGCATGGTTCCGGGCAGTTGGGGCAGGACAATGTTGCGCAATTACTCTCCAGCCAAGGTGCAATTTCAACTTTGCAATATGAAGAAGGCTTTGTGCTTGCGCCACAATATAGCAGTGTGTTTGATCCTTTTGATAATGTGAAACAAGGACAGCGCGGTGGCATTCATTGGCAGACGGAAAATCGTCGAGCGTTGTTGCTGGCCATGATCGATAAAACGCTGCAACAACATCCACAGATTGATCCGGCAAGGATTTATCTGGTCGGTTTATCGCGTGGTGCCGAAGGTGCGCTGTATTTGCTGCTGGACAGACCGCACTTTTTTGCCGCCGCATTATTAATGGGCGGACGGGAAGCCTATTCCGTGGAATGGATCGACGGCAACGCAACCCAAGAAAATTTAGCTTCGCTTGCCAATATGCCGATTTGGTTTTTCCACAGCAAAGAAGACAAAGTTTCGCCGGTTGCCGGCTCGCGAATTAATTACCAAATCCTCAGCCAGCAACTGAAAAATCCTGCCGTAAAATACACTGAATTCAGTTTTGATCAGGCGGGGGATAACGGTATTGTCAATAATAATCCCCACAACACCTGGGATGCCGTATTCAATAGCCCGGCTGCACAGCGTTGGTTACTGCAACAAACACGCACTCTCAATCAAACAAAGGAGTAATTTATGCCATATCAACTGCTTTCTTATCCGCTGGATATCAATGATCCCGGCTTTCTCGGCGAGCCGACCCTGAGTATCGAAAAGTGTAGTGACACACAACAAGGTGCGGTGTATAACAGTGCAAAAATCTATCTGTTTAACCATTTCGGTACCCATTTTGATGCGCCGAATCATTTCAATCCGAACGGAAAAACCATTTCGGAGCTGCCGTTGGCACAGTTTATTTATCAGAAACCGCTGCTGCTTGATATTCCAAAAGCAAAAGCCAGCCTCATTGAAGTTGAGGATCTCGCCCCTTTTCTATTGCAAATTCAACAAGCAGACTGCTTACTAATTCGTACCGGTTTGGAAAAAGTGCGGTCTGAACAACCGCAGCAATATGCTGCGCAAGGCTGTGCAGTCAGTATCAATGCTGCCCAATATTTGATTGACTACGCCCCGAATCTGAAAGCGATCGGCTTTGATTTTATCTCGCTCGCCTCTCCGGCGAATCCGGAGCATGGTGTGAAAGCACACCAGATTATGCTCGGTATGTTCAGTGAAAACTTCATTTGCATTATCGAAGATATGAAATTGGCTGAACTTGATGCACCGCAGTTGCAGCGCATTTTTGCGCTGCCGTTACTGGTCAAGGGGATCGATAGCGCGCAAGTTACGGTGCTGGCTGAAACGACAACTTAGCTTATACCTTAAATTAGTAAGGAGAAACGTATGAAAAGTAGAAATGCCAGCCGTTCTTCGTTTTTAGGCGCAATCTTGTTTGCGATATTGACGCTGGTTTTTGCCTATTTGGCGTCATTGATCGAGCGGGATTTCGGTCGTATTGATGTGCGACAACTTCAGATTATGACCGAAGAGATGCAGCCGATGGCAGCAAAGCTTTATCGTCCGCTCACGGCAACCGCTGAAAATCCGGCACCGGGTCTTTTGGCACTGCATGGCTATCAAAGTGATAAAGAAGCAACCAGCACTTTTGGGGCGTTGGAGTTGGCAAAACGGGGCTTTGTTGTGTTGGCGATCGACCAATTCGGGCACGGTTATTCAACCATATTGCCTGCCAGTAATAAAAATATGAGCGGTTCGAACAACGGTTACCAATATTTAAAATCTCTGCCGTTTGTTGATCAACACAGGTTGGGTATTTTTGGTCATTCAACCGGCGCACTGAATGCGATTCGGGTCGCCAAACTCAATCCCGATCATAAAGCGGTCAATGGTTTAAGCAGCAATGGTGGTGATCCGGAAATTCATAACTATCTGTTGACGCAGGGATTATATGAGGAGATTGGCGGTTATCGCGAAAGAAGTTTTCCGGTGAAAGAGTTAGTCCATAATTCAGCCCGACTCCTGGCATTCTCTCTGCCTGAAAACGAAACGTTGAAATGGGGCTATACCTACGGCAATTTTGCTGACGGTTCGGCAAGACGGGCGGATCTGGTTGAAGGCACACATTTGGGCGTGATGATTGCCAAAGAGAGCAATCGGCGGGCGATCGAATGGTTCAATACGGCATTGCAAAACGGCGATAAAAGCTACTGGAGTGATCCGGCGCAGCAAACTTATTGGTATAAGGAGTTTGCCGGATTGTTTGCACTCTTCTTTGCACTTATCTCCAGCCTGTTTGTTGCTAATGCTTTGCTTCAAACGTCGTATTTTAGTGCAGCTACGCAGCCTGTTACTACAAAAACGGCGATCAGCCCCAAAACCTGGTGGCGTTTTGCGATGCTTAATATCGTGACCACGCTTGTGCTTTATCCGCTGTTGACCCAATGGGGTGGCGCCAATGAACCGATTGCCGCCCATCTTGCTTTTATGCCGCTGGAAATGGGCAACGGTATCATTACTTGGCTGGCGGTCAGTGCAGTGCTAAATCTGATTTTTTTCCTTGCTTGGAAAAAATCCGCACCGCCGATCTCCTTGGCAGAATTTGGGGTTTTCAGTCAGCAGCATAAGTTATCCACTGCTAATATTATCCTGCGATTTTTAGCGTTGAGTGCTGTTTTAATCGGCTGGCTTTACCTGCTTGCCGGTTTTGCCCATTGGTATTGGGGCGCAGAACTGCGATTTTTATGGCCGTTTTTAAAACCGTTAACCCCGGAGCGATTTAATCTGTTTTTGGTATATTGGCTCCCGATTCTCGCTTTCTTCTTTATCTATAACGGCTTGATTTTAACCGTACAGATGAAACAACCGCTTGCGGAAAGTGCGGTATCTACCCTGGTAATCTGGACGTTAAAAGTGGTCTTCGCCGCTGTCGGTGGCTTGTGTCTGTTGTGGCTATTCCATTTTATACCGAATTTTATGCAAATCGGCCCCGGTTTTGATCTCATCGGGCTGCCGCAATTTGGCGGGCGTTGGATGATGATGTTAGCGGTAATTATTCCGCAATTCATCGTATTATTGTTGATCAATAATTGGTGCTACCTCAAAACCGGCTATCTGTATCTGGGGGTATTTTTCACCTCGTTACTGATGACTTGGATTCTGGTCGGTGGGCAGGTTATCGGACGGTTTTTGGCTTAACCAGCACAATCAAGGTTGGCAATGGGTTTGATTTAGTGACCATTTGCCAACCTGCTATTTTCTATTAACAGACCCTATAATTTCACAACCCACTCAGCATTTGATCTTGCGGATATTCCAGCGTGAAGATCTTGTTGATGGTTTGTTTGCTGTTGGGAGCGAGGGTGATTTTTTGTTGATAGCGGCCATTGTCGTCGATGGTGGCGGTTTTGCTGTCTGGCGCTAAGATATTCACTTTAATCGCTTGGTTGACAGCTTGCGGTAGGCGGTCATACACCACCACATCAACGCTTTCAGTGCGGTTGTTTTGCAGGGTGTAGCCCGTTTCAAGGCGTATTTTGTTGGTTTTGTTGATCAAACCGCCGCTTTCTTGGCTGCGTTTTACCGGTTCGGCTTTGACGCTGATGGTTTGATCTTCGCCGATTAACTGCTTAAACGCTTCGCCGGGCAGTAGGGTTGGCAGGTAGCCGGAGCCGACGATTTTGCCGTCATAAGCGGTGCGTAATGTGCCGCCTAATAACGGGTAATCCTGTTGGTTTTGCCCACTGACGGTGATGAGAATGTTATCCTGAAATTCCGGATAAAACGCATATTCCGCTTTCGCTTCTTGGGTTGTGCTGGCGATGATCACGCTTTGGTTACCTTGCTGGCTGGCAATACTGACCGCACTGGGAAGGGTGAAACTGGAGGCAACAATCCCGCTTTCCACCTCAGCGGTTTGCGGGGCAGCAGCCATAGTCAGCTCTGTTTGCATAGCCGTTTCTGCCTGATCTAACCCTTGCAGGCTCAATTTCTTATCTTTGGCTGCTTGAGTGATGGCTAGTGGTTGCGGTTGGTAGAAATCGATCAGCCAAGGTGAAATTTCAGGTACGCTGCCCACTTCAATCTGATGTGCGCTTGACAGGATCAATTTGATATTTGACCAATCCTCACCGCTGTTTTGTTGAATTTTTGCGCCATATTGTAAATCTAACTGGTTGTTTTTACTGTTATAATTCAACTGATATTGCGGTTGCCAGCTGGTGTTAAAGATATTATAGGCTAAACTCAGTTGCTGTTTGCCGTCGGCTGTTGCCTGAATTTGCACACGGACCAAGCGCTGCATATTTTGTTGCTCGCCACCTAAACGTTGGTAGTTTTGCTCTAACTGCGCCAATTTTTGTTGCTGCGCTTCCAGTTCCGTTTGGGTGGCACGTTTTTCGGCACTCAATTGGGTGTAGCTGGTGCGAGAAAATTGCTGTAGACGACCGAAATCTTCAAAGCTCTGTTGAGTATCACTGTTTAGACGAGATTGCTGCAATAATTGCAGCAAATTAAACTGGTTGTCCAACTCTGCTAATTTATCTTGCTGCTGTTGCACGATGGCTTGCTGGGCAGTGATTTGTTGCTGTAAATCGTGTAATATACTGCCGCTGTGCTGCTCGGCGGCGTATAGTTCGCTGTCGATGGAAAGCACGGTTAAGGGGCTGTTGCCACTGGCATTAAATTGTAATGAGGCTTCATCCAAATACTGTGGCAAGGCGGAAAATACCAGTTCATGTTGCCCTTTGCTTAATTCAATTTCAGCGTGGCGTTCAACTTTGGCTTGTTGTTGATATAACGTCACTTGGTTAATTTGCGATTCAATCTGTTTAATTTCTGCTTTAGCTGATGCAGAGAATCCCATGGTTGAAAAGAAAATGGTTGAAAAGCAAAATGTTGAGATGCCTAGAGCGGTTTTTGGCAAACCGCTTAAGTTGTTTATATTCATATCCGCCTCGTCTTCGCCTAAGATTATTTGGCTGTATTTTTAAATTGTTGGTTCAAAAAATCAACCATCAACTTGATCACTTGCGGCTGCGCCCAGTAAACACCGGCATGATCCGCATTTTTAATTACATAACGCTGTGCTGAAATCCCTTTTTCTGCCAAGGCGTTAAACAATATTTCAGTTTGGCTGGGTGAGACCAGCATATCAGCATCGCCGTGCATTAATAAAAACGGTGGCGTATTGGAAGAGATATGGCTAATCGGGTTGGCTTGCGCTGCCAGTTCAGGCGTTGAGCTGACCGCACCGCCACTGGCAAATGGCGGAATGCCGTTTAACATCAAGGCCTCTGAGACATTATCGCCAGCATGTACGGCTTGTATTTCCGGCGAATAATCCGCACCGATTTGGCTTAGATCAGATAAGCCGTACAGATCAATTGCAGCTTGTACAGCACTGCTTTGATCCAGATTTTCACCCACATCAAATTGGCGATCACCATTGGTGGTGGCGGCTAATGCGGCAAAATATCCCCCGGCGGACTCGCCCATAATCGCAATTTTATCTTTATCAATACCAAATTCATCGGCATGGGCGCGCAAATAGCGCACTGCCGATTTCACGTCCAGCAAGGGTTCCGGGAATTTACCTTGCGGAATATGGCGATATTCAATGCTGGCGACCACATAACCGGCTTCAGCAATCGCCAAGCGCTGTTGAATGTAGTTGGCTTTTGGTGACATCAGAAAACCGCCACCGGTGACGAACAGGACGGCAGGCAGCTTGGCATCACTTTGTGGTTGCAGGATATCCATCTTCAGATTCAACGGACGTCCCATCGCTTTGGGTTGTGCGTAGCTGATATCTTGCCATTGATTGACCAACGGTTTTTCTGCGGCAACTTCAATCAGAGTGCTTTGCGGAGGTGTGGGGGTTAAGTTGGCGCTGAGCGCTAATGGTAGTGTTAATAATACGGCACCGATTAATTTATTCCACTGAATTGGCATAACGATTTCTCCTGCTTAAAATGGGGTAGTATAGTTGATTAAAAGGGATATCTGTCTTTTTATCGTTATTTTGACCGCACTTTTAACATAAAGTGCGGTAGTGAACAGAGATGCGTGCTTCATTGGCATATTGGCGCGCCCAATATACAAAAAGATAGCCGTAGCTATCTCAGATTATTGACAAAGATATTTGATGAGGCAAGGTAGGGGCGGATTATATATCCGCCCGTTTGCGAAGTACTGAATAAGCACTTAATTAATAAAGGAAAAATGCAAAGTGCGGTTCGGGGCGATATATAATCGCCCCCTGCAGTTACAACATTAATCGTGTATTTTAACCTTTGTCAGCAGTCTAAGCTAGCCGTAGCTATCTTTCTGTTTATCATGAGATACGCCAAGCAGATTAGTGCTTGTGTTTACCGCCACAGCACCCTTCGTGTCCATGACCGTGG
>NZ_VDHB01000049.1:0-4966 GCF_006227735.1 Testudinibacter sp. 'clade 2' | reverse complement strand
CATAGTCCTTCGGATTGTGTTTAAAATGAGCACACTCGTCGTTGTAATCCTCATCAATAGTCCCACTATTGATTTCGGCTTACGCCTAGATTGTGCTCATTTTAAACGACAACTCAAAATATAAACAAAGATCAACAGACCCTATTCGGGTGTTAACTTAAACGGGACAAGGCAATGCAACAAATCAGTTTAAATAAAATTTATTCAGGCAAAGTGCGTGATCTTTATGCAATTGATAACGATAGAATGTTGATGGTGGCGACCGATCGCCTGTCAGCGTTCGATGTCATTTTGGACGATCCTATTCCCGGCAAAGGGGAAATTCTGACACAAATTTCTAACTTTTGGTTTAAACAGTTGGAAAATATTATGCCGAATCATTTTACCGGAGAAACGGTTTATGATGTGTTACCAAAAGCGGAAGCTGACTTAATTAAAGACCGTGCAGTGGTTTGCAAACGGCTGACCCCAATCAAAATTGAGTCGATTGTGCGTGGCTATTTAACCGGTAGCGGCTTAAAAGATTACCGTCAAACCGGCACAATTTGTGGTTTGGTATTACCGCCGGGCTTGCAGGAAGCCAGCAAGTTACCAGAACCGATTTTCACCCCATCAAGCAAAGCTGAGGTGGGCGATCACGATATCAATATCAGTTATCAAGCGTGCGAACAACTCATCGGTGTGGATTTGGCGGCAGAAGTAAAACAAAAAGCGATTGCGCTATATCAACAAGCGGCAGAATATGCGCTGAGTAAAGGCATTATTATCTGTGATACCAAATTTGAATTTGGCTTGGATAAAGAGGGTGTTTTGACTTTGATGGACGAAGTGCTGACGCCGGATTCCAGTCGCTTTTGGGCGGTAGAAAACTATCAAGAAGGCACTAATCCGCCGTCATTTGATAAACAATTTATTCGTGATTGGCTGGAGCAAAGTGGGTGGAATAAACAAGCACCGGCGCCGAAAGTACCGGCCGAGATTATTCAAAAAACGGTGGATAAATATCAAGAAGCGTTGACGTTATTAACGCGGTGAGCCTAATTAGCTGTGCGGAATACCTGCCTGCTCAAATATCGTTGTCAACAATCTCTAATCCCTTATTTAAGGGATTTATTTTATCTTGATATCGCTTCTATTGTTGAGGAAAAACTTAATCAAATATCATGAAAAACGTTAAAACCTACCTACAGAATTATATTGATTGGATTATTCGGATTGGCAAGATTCGGTTTTCTTTGCTGGGATTATTGATTTTAGGGATATATGCCCTGATTATTCAGGCCGGCAGCACCCTGTTGTTTACCGGTGATTTAAAGTGGGGCGACATCTGGCGTTCGGTTATCTTTGGCTTATGCTCGGCGCCGTTTGTGATTTATTTTTTTTCTGTAGTGATCGAAAAACTGGAATTAGCGCGGCAAGGATCGGAAAAAACCTTAGCGCAGTTGAAGACCCTGCGCATGCAAGATTACCAACTTAATCAAGAAATGAATAAAAAAAACCTGTTGCTGAGCCGTGAAATTGATGAAAGGGCAAAGGCGGAGCAGGAGCTGACTTCGGCGTTGTTACATCTTGAACAAGAAGTAAGAGAACGGCGGCGGATTCAACTGGAATTGGAACAAAGTGCGCATTTGTTACGTTCATTTTTTGATGCGTCACCGGATCTAGTGTTCTATCGTGGCGAAGATCACCGTTTTCTTGGTGCCAATAAAGCGATGGAAAAATTGACCGGTAAAAAATCAGAAGAACTGAAATTATTGACCCCTTTTGATGTATATAGCGAACGTTCGGCTAAAAAAGCAATTGAATCCGATATACAGGTGAGCAAAGAAAAAAAAGGGCTCAGTTATGAACAATGGTTATATTATCCGGATGGGCGAGCCGCCTGTTTTGAAATTTTGAAAGTTCCGTATTACGATAAAGTCAGTAAGCAAAATATTATCATCGGTTTTGGGCGCGATATTACTGAGCGCACGAGCTATCAAGAGATGATCGAGAAAAGCAGTCGCGATAAAACCAATATGATGACAACCATCAGCCATGAACTGAAAACCCCACTTAATGGTATCATCGGCTTGAGCCGGATTCTCTTGGATGGCAATTTGGATGAACAACAACGCAATTACCTGCAAACGATTAAAGTCAGTGCGGTATCACTCGGGCATATTTTTAATGATTTGGTTGATTTAGAAAAAATTGAAACCCATCGTATAGAACTGTTTAATAAAGCTTGTGATTTTAATAATTTATTGAATGATATTAACAATATTGCCTCGGTGATGGCAGCACAGAAAAATCTTAAATTTGAGATGTTGCTCAAAAATAGGTTACCGGACTGGATTCAGGTTGACCCGATTCGATTGAATCAAGTGCTGTGGAATTTGATTAGTAATGCGGTCAAATTTACCCCGAAAGGTTGGGTCAGATTGACGGTGGCAAAGTCCGGACAGGATCGGCTGGTGTTTCAAATCAGTGACAGCGGCATTGGCATTCCGCAAGCCGAATTGAATAATATTTTCACGATGTATTATCAGGTGAAATCGAAGGACAATATGCGGGCGCTGGGTAGTGGCATTGGTTTGTCGGTATCTAAAAAAATTGCCTCGTTGATGCACGGTAATTTATCGGTCGAAAGTGAGGAGAATATCGGTACAACATTTACGCTCGATATTGCCGCACCGGAAATTGAAAAAGCAGTGGATATCAGCATGGCGCCGAGCATCGGTGCGTTGAATATTTTATTAGTAGAAGATATCGAAGTGAATATCATCGTTGCCAAATCGATTCTGGAAAAATTGGGCTATCATGTTGATATTGCGATGACTGGAGCCGAAGCACTGAAAAAATTCTATCAAAATCAATATGATTTATTATTACTAGACATCCAATTGCCGGATATGTCCGGTTTTGATATTGCGATGACACTGCGTCAGCAGTACGAAAATGATGAAATTGATTATTTACCGCCGCTGGTGGCGCTGACGGCGAATGTGCTGAATAACAAGCGTCACTATTTGCAGCAAGGAATGGACGATGTATTATCAAAACCGCTATCGCTGGAAGCGCTAAATTTAACACTAAAACAGCTGTTTGGCGAGGAGCAACCGCTGGAGTTAGCCGGTATTGAGGAGGATATTGAAGAGGTGTTGCCAGCCGAGGTTAAAACGCAACAGCAAAGTGCGGTGATGGCGTTTGACTATCCGATGTTAGATGAGTTGATCGAGCTGATGGGAAAAGAGAATGTGATGAAAAGTGCGCTATTGTTTGAGCAATTGATGCCCGGTTATATTGAAGAACTGACTCAGCACTACCAAGCTTATCAGCAAGACCGCACTTTGAAAACTGCGGTTGCGGAAGATGCACATAAAATCAAAGGTGCGGCCGCTTCATTGGGCTTAAACCGTATTCGTGATATTGCCGAGCTGGCGCAACATCAGGATTCGCCCCAATGGGAAGAACAGATTGCCGTTTGGATTGAGGTGATACAAGAAGAGTGGCGTAGTAGTATGACAGCGTTGAAAAAATGGATTGCAAACCGTTGATTGCCATTGCACAAAAGATACTTGAATAATGAAAAAATAAAAGAGATAGCGCAAAGTGCGGTCTATCTCTTTATTTTTATCTCAACTGTTCAGATTAACCCAAGAAGATACCGGCGAAAATAAAGCCGAAGATCAAACTGAAAATCAAACTGAGTAAGCCCGGAATCATAAAACTATGGTTAAAAATGTATTTACCGATTCGAGTAGTACCCGTGGTATCGAAGTCGATTGAGGCAATAATCGGGCCGTAGTTAGGAATAAAGAAATAACCGTTTACCGCAACGAATGTGGCGATAATCACTGGGGCAGGCAAGCCTAATGAGATTCCTAGCGGTACTAATACTGCAGTTGTCGCACCTTGGCTGTTGACCAACACCGACAACGCAAACAGTGCAAAAGCAAAGGTCCACGGGGCAAATTCCACCAAACCGGAAACCATCTCTTTCACTTCGGTCATGTGAGCGCCCATCAAGGTGTCGCCTAACCAAGCAATCCCGAAAATCGCAACGATTGCCCGCATACCGGCATGGAACACCGAGCCTTGCGTGATTTGGTTGCCGTCTGGTTTACAGATCAAAATAATCAAAGCCGCAATGGTCAGCATGATAATTTCGATGGTGTGCGCCATACCCATTGCTTTACCATCAAAGTGCGGTCGCAAATCCGGGAATGCGCCCATAACCACCACTAACAAGGCACCAAACAGGAACAAGCCGACTGAACGAACCGCATTTTTGCTGATTGGCATATGCTCAACATCTAAGCTGGTTGCATTTTTTTCAGCATATTCAGGATCTTGTAGTAAGCGTTGATAGTGCGGATCATCTTTCAGTTCTTTGCCCATTTTGTTGACAAACAGACATGCCAGCCCAATCCCTAAAATAGTCGATGGAACGGTGACACTTAAGACATTAGTCAGTGTTATCCCCTGTGGCTCAAGATAGGCGACACAAGCAACTACCGCTGCCGCAATCGGGCTGGCAACAATAGCAAATTGTGAGGCGATAACCGCCATTGAAAGTGGACGTGAAGGGCGTACACCGTTGTAACGGCTGACTTCCGCAATCACTGGCAGCACCGAATAGGCAACATGACCGGTTCCTGCTAATACAGTAAAGGTGTAAGTCACTGCCGGGGCAATAAAAGTGATGTATTTTGGATTTTTACGCAAGATACGAGTTGCAATTTGAATCATATAGTTCAAACCGCCGGCAGCCTGCATGGCGGCAGCGGCAGACACCACCGCCATAATCATCAACATCACGTCGATTGGCGGACTGGTTGGCTGTAAATTGAATCCAAATGCTAAAATGGCAAGTCCTAAACCCCCCATAACTCCCAAGCCGATGCCGCCAAGTCGGGCACCAATCAAAATACATAGTAAAACTATAGCAAATTGAAATAGAAACATAACTGCTCCATTACTT